>NZ_JBYSWT010000023.1:0-133282 GCF_058781435.1 Pseudomonas sp. FW507-12TSA | reverse complement strand
TGTCGAAATCTTCGTAACTCGTTGAATCTAAAGGAGTTTTCCGTTTCGACTGCGCCGGAAGTGGGGCGAATTATAGAGACATTAAACTCGCCGTCAACACTTATTTTCAGGTTTATTCGGATTTAAGCGTAATGCGCGCAAAAGCCTTCTTGCCGGCCTGGCAGACATAGGTAGAACCCGGCACACATATAAAGGCACGATCCACTACTTGACCATCTACGCGCACACCGCCAGACCCGAGAAGATCGCGAGCCGCGGCGGAGTTCTTCACCAGCCCTGCCTTATTAAGGACAGCAGCAATCGGCATATCTTCATCCGCCACCAGCTCAACCTCGGGCAGGTCATCCGGAAGCTCGCCGCCCTTCATACGGTTACCGGCAGCACGATGAGCATTCGCAGCAGCTTCTTCGCCATGGAAACGCGCCACGATCTCTTCGGCCAGCTTGATCTTGATATCACGCGGGTTGGCACCAGCCTCCACGTCAACCCGGAATGCATTGATTTCATCCATCGAGCGGAAGCTGAGCAGTTCGAAATAGCGCCACATCAAGGCATCCGGGATGGAAACCAGCTTGCTGTACATCACTCCCGGCGCTTCCTGGATACCTACATAGTTACCCAGGGACTTGGACATCTTCTTGACACCATCCAGCCCTTCAAGCAAAGGCATCGTCAGGATGCACTGCGCTTCCTGGCCATAACTACGCTGCAGCTCACGCCCCATCAGCAAGTTGAACTTCTGATCGGTACCACCCAACTCGACGTCGGCACGCAGGGCTACCGAGTCGTAGCCTTGCACCAGCGGATAGAGGAACTCGTGAATGGCGATCGGTTGATTGGTGGAGTAGCGCTTGTCGAAGTCATCTCGCTCCAGCATACGCGCAACCGTGTACTGGGAAGTCAGGCGAATAAAGTCCGCCGGTCCCATCTTGTCCATCCAGGTTGAGTTGAATGCCACTTCGGTCTTGGCCGGATCCAGAATCTTGAAGACCTGATTCTTGTAGGTTTCGGCGTTATCCAGAACCTGCTCGCGAGTCAGCGGTGGCCGAGTAGCGCTCTTGCCACTTGGATCACCGATCATCCCGGTGAAGTCGCCGATCAGGAAGATCACCTTGTGCCCCAGCTCCTGGAACTGGCGCAGCTTATTAATAAGCACTGTATGACCGAGATGCAGGTCCGGGGCAGTCGGGTCGAAGCCTGCCTTGATACGTAGCGGCTCGCCACGCTTGAGCTTCTCGATCAGCTCGGACTCGACCAACAACTCTTCCGCACCACGTTTGATCAGCGCTAGCTGTTCTTCAACCGACTTCATAACAGACCCGCAAGGCTCAGATTCAAAAAGGAACCAACCATACAAGATCACGGACTAATTACAAGTTTTGCCCGGCGTACGGATACATCGGGAGACGGGAGTGTCCGTACGCTTGCGTCACAGATGATTTGGTTATATTTTATACAGTTATTTCATCTTCATCATGTCATTCATCTTTTCCATTTCATCTTTTCAAAGTCAAATTACCTATGAGCACCGAACCGCCTAAAGCGCCACCGCTTTATCCGAAGAGCCACCTGCTCGCCGCCAGCGGCATAGCAGCCCTCCTCAGTCTGGCCTTGCTGGTATTTCCTTCCAGCGATGTCGAGGCAAAGAAAACGACATTGAGTCTTGATCTGGAAAGTCCGATCGAGCAACTGCGACAAGATCAAGACGCTGCATCCGTCGAGCAAGCCACAAACGAGGCGGTTGCATCGCCATTTGCGCAGATCGACGACGCAGCCCAAGCCCCCACCGAAACGGCCGAAAGCGAGCCAACCCCTCCCATCGCGGAAGAACCCAAGGCTCCGGGACATCGAGAAGTCATAGTCGCGAAGGGTGACACCCTCTCGACCCTGTTCGAGAAGGTCGGCCTGCCAGCCACGGCTGTCCATGAGGTGCTGGCCAGCGACAAGCAAGCCAAGCAATTCTCCCAGCTCAAGCACGGCCAAAAGCTCGAGTTCGAACTCTCGCCCGACGGCCAGTTGAACAAGCTTCACAGCAAGGTCAGCGACCTTGAGACCATCACCCTGACCAAGGGCGCCAAAGGCTTCACCTTCGCCAAGGTCACCACCAAACCGGTGGTCCGTTCAGCCTATGTCCACGGGATCATCAACAGCTCCCTGTCGCAATCCGCTGCCCGCGCCGGCCTTTCCCATAGCCTGACCATGGATATGGCCAACGTCTTCGGTTATGACATCGACTTCGCTCAGGACATTCGCCAAGGCGATGAGTTCGATGTGATCTACGAGCAGAAGGTGGTCAACGGCAAGGTGGTGGGCACCGGCAATATCCTCTCTGCGCGCTTCACCAACCGCGGCAAGACCTACACCGCCGTGCGCTACACCAACAAGCAAGGTTCCAGCAGCTACTACACCGCAGACGGCAACAGCATGCGCAAGGCGTTCATCCGCACCCCTGTGGACTTCGCCCGTATCAGCTCGCGCTTCTCCGCCGGCCGCAAGCATCCCATCCTGAACAAGATCCGCGCCCACAAAGGGGTCGACTATGCCGCGCCACGAGGCACGCCAATCAAGGCCGCCGGCGATGGCAAGGTCCTGCTGGCAGGTCGTCGCGGTGGTTACGGCAACACCGTGATCATCCAGCACGGCAATACCTACCGCACCCTGTACGGCCACATGCAAGGCTTCGCCAAAGGCGTCAAGACCGGCGGCTCGGTGAAACAGGGTCAAGTGATCGGCTATATCGGCACCACCGGCCTGTCCACTGGACCGCACCTGCATTATGAGTTCCAGGTCAACGGCGTCCACGTCGACCCTCTGGGCCAGAAGCTGCCCATGGCCGACCCGATCGCCAAAGCCGAGCGCGCGCGCTTCCTTCAGCAGAGCCAGCCGCTGATGGCCCGCATGGACCAGGAAAAGGCCACGATGCTGGCCTCGAGCAAGCGCTGAGCCATGGCGCTTTATATAGGAGTGATGTCCGGGACCAGTCTTGATGGCCTGGACATCGCCCTGATCGAGCAGAGCCCGGCGATCAAACTGGTCGCCACCCACTACATTCCCATGCCCTCTTCCTTGCGCGCCGAGCTCCTGAGCTTGTGCGCCAGCGGTCCCGATGAGATCGCCCGATCCGCCATCGCCCAGCAGCACTGGGTTCAACTGGCGGCCGAGGGCATCCGGGCCCTGCTGCGACAACAGCAGCTGCAGGCCCTGGATATCCGGGCCATCGGTAGCCATGGGCAAACCGTACGCCACGAGCCGAGCCGCGGCTTCACCATACAAATCGGCAACCCAGCGCTACTTACCGAGCTCACTGGAATCACCGTCGTCAGTGATTTCCGTAGCCGTGACGTAGCCGCGGGCGGGCAAGGCGCCCCCTTGGTCCCGGCATTTCATGAAGCGCTGTTCGAGCAGCGCTCGGGCAACCGGGCAGTCCTGAACGTCGGCGGTTTCAGTAACCTGAGCCTGATCGAAACCGCCAAGCCAGTCGCCGGCTTCGACTGCGGACCAGGCAACGTACTGCTCGATGCCTGGATCCAGTTGCAGCGCGGAGAGAGTTTCGATCGCGGCGGTCAATGGGCTGCCAGTGGCCAGGTCGATCCATTGCTCTTGAAGACCCTGCTCAGCGACTCGTTCTTCGCCACTCGCGGGCCAAAGAGTACGGGACGCGAAGTCTTCAACCTCCCATGGTTGCAGCAGCAATTGGCGCAGCACCAGACCATCACCGCCGAGGATGTCCAGGCCACGCTGCTGGAATTGACCGCACAGACCATTGTCGAGTCCCTGCAATCTGCCCAGGACTCCACTCAGGAGTTGCTGGTATGTGGCGGCGGTGCTCACAACACCGCCCTGATGCAACGCCTGGCGACCCTGCTCCCCGCAACCCAGGTCAACAGCACCGCAATTTATGGCGTGGATCCGGACTGGGTAGAGGCCATGGCCTTCGCCTGGCTGGCCCATTGCTGCCTGGAGGGAATTGCCGGCAACCGCCCTAGCGTTACAGGTGCGCGCGGCCCACGCATCCTCGGTGCTATCTATCCCACCTGAACACCAGACAGCAGAACGCCGCAGGGTCATGAACCACTGCGGCGCTCTAAAACGGCTCTTGCTGATCGATCAGATCGAGAACGACGATCCACAACCACAGGTAGTGGTGGCATTAGGGTTCTTGATCACGAAACGCGAACCTTCCAGGCCTTCCTGGTAGTCCACCTCAGCACCTGCCAGGTACTGGAAACTCATGGGGTCGACAACCAGGCTCACACCTTCGCGCTCAACGATGGTGTCATCCTCGGCCACTTCTTCATCGAAGGTGAAACCGTACTGGAACCCCGAACAACCGCCGCCCGTAACGAATACGCGCAGCTTCAAGCGATCATTACCCTCTTCATCGACCAGGGTCTTCACCTTGTGCGCTGCACCTTGAGTGAATTGCAAAGCCGTGGGGGTGAAGGATTCAACGCTCATGCTGACTATCTCCCGGCGTTACGCCGCCATACTGCGTGATGACGCGCATTATCCGCTTCTCCCAGAAAAGCGGTCAACTATTGTTACGGTATATCAATAGTCGTACAGCAATGCCCAGAACGCAAAAAGGCCCGTCAAACGGGCCTTTTCTCCAACGCAACAACGCCCCTAAGGCAGCATGCCCGCATGGGACAGGCCCAGGCGCTCATCCAGGCCGAACAGGATGTTGAGGTTCTGGACGGCCTGGCCGGAAGCGCCCTTGACCAGGTTGTCGATCACCGACAGCACCACCACCAGGTCATCACCTTGCGGCCGGTGCACGGCAATCCGGCAGACGTTGGCACCACGCACGCTACGAGTCTCGGGGTGGCTCCCTGCCGGCATGACATCGACGAACGGCTCGTTGGCATAGCGTTTCTCGAACAGCGCCTGCAGATCGACCGACTTGTCCACGACTGTGGCATAGAGCGTGGAGTGGATACCCCGGATCATTGGCGTCAGGTGCGGCACGAAGGTCAAGCCAACGTCCTTGCCCGCCGCCCGGCGCAGGCCCTGGCGGATTTCCGGCAGGTGGCGGTGCCCCTTGACCGCATAGGCCTTCATGCTCTCGGAGGTTTCCGAATACAGCGAGCCCACGCTGGCACCACGGCCTGCACCGCTGACACCGGACTTGCAGTCGGCAATCAGACGGGACGTATCAGCCAGGCCAGCCTCCAGCAGCGGCAGGAAGCCCAGCTGGGTCGCCGTCGGATAGCAGCCCGGAACCGCAATCAGGCGCGCCTGCTTGATCTTCTCGCGATTGACCTCCGGCAAACCGTAGACCGCTTCGTCCAGCAGCTCGGCAGCACCGTGGGGCTGGCCATACCACTTGGCCCACTCATCGGCGTCCTGCAGGCGAAAGTCCGCCGACAGGTCGATGACCTTGGTCCCGGCAGCCAGCAGCTCGCCAGCCAGCGCATGGGCCACGCCGTGGGGGGTGGCGAAAAACACCACGTCGCAGGCGCCGAGGGTCTTGATATCCGGCACGCTGAAAGCCAGGCCGTCATAGTGGCCACGCAGGTTCGGATACATGTCGGCTACGGCCAGGCCCGCCTCGGATCGCGAGGTGATGACCTCTACCCGCGCCTGTGGGTGCTGTGCCAACAGACGCAATAGCTCGACCCCGGTGTAACCCGTGCCGCCGACGATACCGACCTTGACCATAAACCTTGCCCTCAACGAACCCACTGGAAAGCTGCCGATAATAGGGGCGGCAACCCCCTGCGACAACCGTCAAGGTGACGTATGGACGCTCTAGCCTCTACTATCGCGCCACCGTGAATCTGGGGGATAACCAAAAATGCTCTATCTATGGCTCAAGGCCTTTCATATCGTCAGCGTGGTCTGCTGGTTCGCCGGCCTGTTCTACCTGCCGCGCCTGTTCGTCTATCACGCCCAAAGCGAGGACAGCATCAGTCGCGAGCGTTTCTGCGTCATGGAGCGCAAGCTCTATCGCTTCATCATGGGCCCGGCAATGATCGCAGCGCTGGTCTTCGGCATCGGGCTGATCAGCCTCAATCCCGGTGCCTACTTCAGCCAGGGCGGCTGGATGCACGCCAAGCTCACCCTGGTAGTGATACTGATCGGCTACCACCACATGTGCGGCGCCCAGGTGAAACGCTTCGCCCGTGGCGAAAACGCCCGCAGCCATGTCTTTTATCGCTGGTTCAATGAAGTACCGGTTCTGTTATTGCTGGCTATTGTAATTCTGGTCGTCGTACGACCGTTCTAACTCTATCTAGCTGCTTTCCCGGGGGTATACCGATGTCTCTGCCCGCTTTGCTCGAACAACGCTTGCGCCTGCCCGTCGTGGCGGCACCGATGTTCCTGATCTCCAATCCAGAACTGGTCCTGGCCTGCTGTCGCAACGGCGTGGTCGGCAGCTTTCCGGCGCTCAACCAGCGTGAAAGCAGTGGGTTCAAGGCCTGGCTGGAAGAGATCGAAGCGGGCCTGGCCAACCTGGAGAATCCTGCGCCCTATGCCGTGAACCTGATCGTGCACAACAGCAACCCGCGATTGCAGGCCGATCTGCAGATCTGCATCGAGCACAAGGTACCGATCGTCATCACCAGCCTGGGGGCGGTCAAGGAAGTGGTGGATGCCGTACACAGCTACGGCGGCCTGGTATTCCATGACGTGACCACTCGCCGCCATGCGGAAAAAGCCGCCGAGGCCGGCGTCGATGGGCTGATCGCCGTCGCTGCGGGAGCCGGTGGCCATGCCGGGACCTGGAGCCCGTTCTCGCTGGTCGCCGAGATCCGCCAGTTCTTCGACAAGACCCTGCTGCTGGCCGGCTGCCTGAACCACGGGCATGAGATTCTCGCCGCCCAGGTGCTGGGCGCCGACCTCGCCTACCTCGGCACCCGTTTCATCGCCACCAGCGAAAGCCACGCGCCCCAAGCCTACAAGGACATGCTCCTGGGCTCCCATGCCGCCGATATCGTGCACACCGCCGCCGTATCCGGAGTACCCGCCAGCTTCATGCGCCAGAGCCTGGAGAACGCCGGCTTCGACATGGCTGCCCTGCAAGGCAAGGGCGAGATCAACTTCGGGGCCAAGCTCAAACCCATCAGCGACGAGGCCAAGGCCTGGAAAACCGTCTGGTCGGCCGGCCAGGGCGTTGGCGAGATCGACGACCTGCCCGGCATCGACCAGTTGATCGAGCGCCTGGACAAGGAGTACCGCCGGGCCCAGGAACGTTGTGCCCAGCTACCCAAACGCTGGCCACGATAACCAGTTCTCATAGTTTTTTGGCCAGCCGGGGGGCGCTGGCCTTAAACTACGCGACTTTATGTAAGCCTTCATTTCAAGTGACAGGGAAGCCCCCATGAGCGAGATCCGCTACAAAATCGTCTTCGACGGCACTTTGCTGCCCGGTGTCGAAAAGTCCACCGCGCAACTGAACCTCGCAGAACTGTTCAAGACCGATACCGCAGCAGTGGAGCGTCTGTTCAGCGGCCAACCGGTCGAACTCAAGCGCGACCTGACCCAGGCCGATGCCCAGCGCTATCTCGAAGCCCTGAAAAACGCTGGCCTCGATGCCCGGATCGAAGCCGAACCAGGCCTGGAGCTGAACCTGGAGGCCGTAACCCCGGCCGCACCGCGCCCAGCCAGCGTCGCGGATTCGCCTTACGCACCGCCACAGGCCACCGTCGGCGACGCCGTTCCCCAATACGCGACACTCAACGTCTTCAGCTTCGAAGGACGTATCGGCCGCCTGCGCTACCTGGCCTGGACCCTGGTGCTGACCGTGGCCCTGTTGGCGGTGATCGGCGCCGGAGCCTTGTTCGGCGTCATTACCACAGCAGTCCTCAACTCCACGCTGCTCATGGGCCTGGGAATTCTCGCCGGCGCCGTGGTGTTCATCGGCTTCATCGTCGTCAGCATCCAGATCAGCGTACAGCGCCTGCATGACCTGGGCTGGTCGGGCTGGCTGTGGCTGCTGAACTTCGTACCCATCGTCGGCAGCGTCTTCCCCCTGGTGCTGATGGTCAGCCCCGGCAGCAACGTGGCCAACCGCTATGGCGCCCCACCGCCGCCCAACACCACTGCGGTCAAGGTCCTGTCCTGGATGTGGGTGGTGCTGCTGGTCGCGATCATCATCGGCATGGTCGCTGGCGGCCTGAGCTCCCTGGAAGACCGCTACAGCGAAACCAGCTACAGCGAATCCTACGACTCCAGCAGCGACGAGGCCGAAAGCGCTGCCGATGCCGCGGCCGCAGCGGCTGAAGCCGCCGATGCAGCGAGCACTGTAGAATCCGAGGAAGAATAAACGCGTCCGAGCCTGCGACCCTTCCCGTCGCGGGCCGTCGGCCGTTGCGATGGAGAACTGCATGACCCGTTACGCTCTGATCACCGGTGCCTCCAGCGGCATAGGCCTGGCCATGGCCGAAGCCCTGGCCCGGCGTGGCCGCAACTTGCTACTGGTGGCCCGCCAGCGTGATCAGCTGGAAAGCATCGCCCTGGAACTGACCCAGCGCTTCGGCGTCGAGGTCCTGTTCCGCGCCTGCGACCTGGGCGAGCCCCTGAGGCTGTCCGGGTTCCTGCTGGAGCTGGAGGAGGGCGACCGGCAGATCGACCTTTTGGTCAACTGCGCCGGCATCGGCACCAGCGGGCCGTTCCTGGCCCAGGACTGGATGACCGAGCAGGACCTGATCGAAGTCAACATCCTCGCCCTCACCCGCCTGTGCCATGCCCTGGGCAACAGCATGGCGTTGCTGGGCGGCGGGCAGATCCTCAATGTCGCTTCGGTGGCCGCTTTCCACCCCGGCCCCTGGATGAGCACCTACTACGCCAGCAAGGCCTATGTCCTGCATTTCTCCGAAGGGCTGCGCGAAGAACTGAAAAAATGCGCGGTCAAGGTCTCGGTACTCTGCCCCGGGCCGACCCGGACCGCCTTCTTCCAGAACGCCCAGATGGACACCCGCAAGGTCGACGACAGCAAGTGGCTCATGAGTCCCGAGGAAGTGGCGCTGTATACCGTCCGAGCCCTGGAGAAGAACCGCGCCATCATCATTCCCGGGCGCCTGAACCGCTGGATGGCCCAGCTTGGCCGCCTGAGTTCACGCTGGTTGACCCGCAAGATCGTCGGCTACGTCAACCGGGCCTACTGCCCACGCTAGACACCCCGTCGGGGCTGGGCGCAGGGCTTGCGCCTGAGTACACTCAGCCCGGACCAACCAATGGAGAAACAGCTGTGGATACTCTGTTCACCAAGATCATCAACAGAGAAATACCCGCGAAGATCATCTACGAGGACGACCAGGTCCTGGCCTTCCACGACATTGCTCCGCAAGCGCCGGTGCACTTCCTGGTGATCCCGAAGAAACCCATCCGGACCCTCAACGACCTCACCGAGGACGACAAGGCCCTGGCCGGACACATCCTGTTCACCGCCCAGCGCCTGGCCAGGGAGCAAGGCTGCGAGGATGGCTTCCGAGTGGTGATGAACTGCAATGAGATGGGCGGCCAGACCGTCTACCACATTCACATGCACGTCCTGGGTCAGCGCCAGATGAACTGGCCTCCGGGCTGATCGAACATCCCCTCTTCCAGCGCCCTTGCGCCCGCCCCGGGCGAAGGTGCGCTGATCCAGCGCAGGTTTCACCCCATCGATTGGAGTAAACTGGTCGCCGTGATTCTTCCCGGAGATAAGCATGACTACCCAACGTCACTACTCGCCGATCGACCGCCTGCTGCTGCAAGCCGATATGGCCATGCGCACGCTGCTGCCGTTCAGCGGCCAACCTTATCGCCCGTCGCCGGCCATCGTGCAGCCGGAAGCGCAGATGAGTGACGAGGACACCCGGCACGTGGCCGGCCTGATGCGCATCAACCATACCGGGGAAGTCTGTGCCCAGGCGCTGTACCAGGGCCAGGCCCTGACCGCCAAGTTGCCCGAAGTGCGCCAGGCCATGGAGCACGCGGCCGAAGAAGAAATCGACCACCTGGCCTGGTGCGAGCAACGCATCCGCCAGTTGGGCAGTCATCCCAGCGTACTCAATCCGCTGTTCTACGGGCTGTCGTTCGGTATCGGCGCCGCCGCCGGGCTGATCAGCGACAAGGTCAGCCTAGGGTTCGTCGCCGCCACCGAGGACCAGGTCTGCAAGCACCTGAACGACCACCTGGAGCAATTGCCGCCCGAGGACGAAAAATCCCGGGCCATCCTCGAGCAGATGCGCATCGACGAAGAACACCATGCCGAGACCGCCCTCGAAGCGGGCGGCTTCCGCTTCCCGGCACCGGTGAAATTCGGCATGAGCCTGCTGGCCAAGGTCATGACCAAGAGCACCTATCGGATCTGAAAGCGAAACAAGAAGGGCGCCCCCAGGGCGCCCTTTTCTTTTGCCGCTGCCTGGGTTCAGCCCAGCTCGACGATCTCGTAGTCATGGGTAATGGCCACGCCGGCGGCGCCGAGCATGATCGAGGCCGAGCAGTACTTCTCGGCGGACAGCTCCACGGCGCGCTTGACCTGGGCTTCCTTCAAGCCACGGCCTTTGACCACGAAGTGCAGGTGGATCTTGGTGAAGACCTTGGGATCTTCACTGGCACGCTCGGCCTCCAGGAAGGCCTCGCAGCTCTCGACCGCCTGGCGGGACTTTTTCAGGATGCTGACCACATCGAAGTTACTGCAACCGCCCACGCCCAACAGGAGCATTTCCATGGGACGCACACCCAGGTTGCGCCCACCGGCCTCAGGCGGACCATCCATCACCACCACGTGGCCACTGCCCGACTCACCGAGGAACATGGCCTCGCCAGCCCATTGGATGCGTGCCTTCATCGCCCAGACTCCACTGCTTTTAAAAAAAGGGTCGCCAGCTTAGCACAGGGGTTTGGACTCGCAGCGAGCGGCATCTTGATGCCAAAAGCGACCCACCTGTAAGAAAATTCTTAAATCTGCCTGGGATGTGTCTGTTAAGCTGACGCCAAATGAATGGCGCATCGCCAGCTTTATGCGCCGATGCTTTCCGCCCCATAAGAAAACCACCCCATACCGTGCAGGCTTTCCGGGATACAACCATGGTTGCTATTGCCCCAACTCCCAAGATCAAACACCTCGACAAGCTGCTGGTGCACTGTCAGCGCCGTCGCTACCAGGCCAAGAGCAACATCATCTGCGCCGGTGACGTAGCAGACAGCCTGTACTTCATCATCAAGGGTTCGGTGACCATCCTCATCGAAGACGATGATGGCCGGGAGATGATCATCGCCTACCTCAACGCCGGGGACTTCTTCGGCGAACTGGGGCTGTTCGAGGACGCGGGACACGAGCAACTGCGTAGCGCCTGGGTCCGGGCCAAGGTGGAATGCGAAGTGGCCGAGATCAGCTACGCCAAGTTCCGCGAGTTGTCGCAGAGCGATCCGGACATCCTCTATGCGCTCAGCGGCCAGATCGCCCAACGCCTGCGCGACACCACTCGCAAAGTGGGCGACCTGGCCTTCTTCGATGTGACCGGGCGTGTCGCCCGTTGCCTGCTGGAACTGTGCAAGCAGCCGGACGCCATGACCCATCCGGACGGCATGCAGATCAAGGTCACCCGCCAGGAGATCGGGCGCATCGTCGGCTGCTCCCGGGAAATGGTCGGTCGCGTCCTCAAGGATCTGGAAGAGCGCAACCTGGTGAACGTCAAGGGCAAGACCATGGTGGTCTTCGGTACCCGCTAGCCCGGCAGGAAACTGCCGAGCATCTGTCGATACAGGCTGTCCAGGCGCGCCATGGCATCCGGGGCGGCAAACGCTTCATGCAAGGCGATGTGGCTTTCGGCCCGGCAACGCTGCTCCAGTGCGCAAGCCTGGTTGAAGGTATTGACCGCCCCCACCATGGATTCGCGCTCGTCATCCAGCAGCAGCGCCCCATGCACCAGGCCCACCGGCCGCTGCCCACCTTTGCTCTGGCGCCAGCGCTGGGCCGTGCCGACCATCTTGCGGCCATCGAGATTGACGTTGAACCGCCCATCGCAGAAGGCCCCCTCCACTTCCCCCAGCGACGGATTGCCGCCCAGTTCGCTGAGCAGATCGCAGATCGGCTGGCACAGGCGCCGGTAGGCGGTTTCGATCCGGCCCTGGTCGCCTTCGCTGCGCGGCGGGGCATACACCAGCGCGATATTCACCGTGGCCGCCGATTGCGGCACCGGCTCGCCACCGGTTTCTCGCAGCAATACCGGCCAGCCATTGGCTCGCGAGGCCTCGCAGGCCTGTTCGAACCCCGGCAAGCGGCTCAAGCGCCGGGGCATCACCAGCGCCCGGTCACTGGGCTGCCAGAACAGCAGGCCGAATTCCTGGTCACCGGCACAAACCTGGGCCAGCAGATCCTGCTCGGCCTGCAGGCCGGCTTCGACGGTAAGCGCGAGGGGTTGGGTCATGGCAGCGGCAATTCCTTGGCAATCATCATGAAAAAGCCGGCATCGCCGGCTCGTTCATCGTCTCAGGTTCAGTCCAGGGTCGAGCCCGTCACCGGCACGCCACGCTCCGGGAAGAACAGGCGCTGCAACTCGGTGCCCGGGTTCTCGGCCCGCATGAAGGCCTCGCCCACCAGGAACGAATAGACGTCGCTGATCTCCATCAACTCGACATCGGCACGGTTGAGGATGCCGCTCTCGGTAATCACCAGGCGCTCGCGAGGAATCCGCGGCAGCAGGTCGAGGGTGGTTTCCAGATCGACCTCGAAGGTGTGCAGGTTGCGGTTGTTGACCCCGACCAGCGGCGTGTCGAGGGTCTTCAGCGCCCGCTCGAGTTCATCGCCATCGTGCACTTCCACCAGTACATCCAGGCCAACGCCCTTGGCCACCGATGCCAGCTCGGCCATTCGCCCGTCGTCCAGCGCGGCGACGATCAGCAGCACGCAATCGGCGCCCAGGGCCCGGGCCTCGACGATCTGGTAGGGATCGATCATGAAATCCTTGCGGATCACCGGCAGCTTGCACGCCGCGCGCGCCTGCTGCAGGTAGAGGTCGGCACCCTGGAAATAATCCACGTCGGTGAGCACCGACAGGCAAGTGGCGCCGCCCTTCTCATAACTCTTGGCGATATCGGCAGGCACGAAGTCCTCGCGGATCACGCCCTTGCTTGGCGAGGCCTTCTTGATCTCGGCGATCACCGCCGGCTGCTTGAGCTTGACCTGCTCCTGCAGCGCCTTGGCGAACCCACGCGGAGCATCGGCCGCCCGGGCCAGGCTCTCCAGCTCGGCCAGGGTGACGCGCGCGCTGCGCTCGGCAACTTCCTCGACCTTGCGGGCGAGGATATTTTCCAGAACTGTCGGCACACTCATCCTTCATTCTCCTGCTTGAACACCGCGGTAAAGGCTCCCAACTCCTCGAGCTTCTCCCGGGCCAGGCCGGTGTGCAAGGCGTCGTGGGCCAGGGCCACCCCTTCTTTGAGGCTGCTGGCGTGATCCGCAGCATACAAAGCAGCGCCGGCATTGAGCACGATCATCTCGGCGGCCTTCTGGCCATGTTCGGTCTTGCGCCGCCCCAGGGCATCACGGATCAGCTCCAGGGAAGCCGCCGGGCTCTCCACCACCAGGCCGAACAGGCTCTGGCTCTTGATGCCCAGATCTTCCGGCTGCACCCAATACTCGGTGATCTGGTCGTTTTTCAGCTCCGCGACATAAGTCGGCGCCGCCAGGCTGAATTCGTCCAGGCCATCCTGGGAATGCACCACTAGCACATGCTTGCTGCCCATGCGCTGCAGCACTTCGGCCAACGGCCGGCACAGGGCCTGGGTGAACACGCCCACTACCTGGTGCTTCACGCCAGCCGGATTCGTAAGCGGGCCGAGCATGTTGAACAGGGTGCGCAGGCCCAGGTCACGACGCGGGCCGGCGGCATGTTTCATGGCGCCATGGTGGGATTGGGAGAACATGAAGCCAATGCCGACGTTATCGATGCAACGCGCCACCTGGACCGGGGTCAGGTTCAGGTAGACACCCGCCGCTTCCAGCAGGTCGGCGCTGCCGCTCTTGCCGGATACCGCACGGTTGCCATGCTTGGCCACGGTGCAGCCGGCGGCGGAGACCACGAACGCAGAAGCGGTGGACACGTTGAAGATGTTGGCGCCGTCACCGCCGGTGCCGACCACATCCACCACGCCGTCGAGGGTCTTGAGTTCGACCTTGTCGGCCAGCTCACGCATCACCGACACGGCACCGACGATCTCGTCGATGCTTTCGCTCTTCATGCGCATGGCCATCATGAAGGCGCCAATCTGCGCATCGGTGCATTGGCCGGTCATGATCTCGCGCATGACATCGCGCATCTCATCGGTGCTCAGGTCCAGGTGGCCGACGATACGGCTCAGGGCAGTCTTGATATCCATGAAAAGTCCTTAGCGCGTGCCGCCGCTCTGTTTGAGGAAGTTGGCGAACAGCTCGTGGCCCTGCTCGGTGAGGATGGATTCAGGGTGGAATTGCACACCCTCGATGTTCAGTGTCTTGTGCCGCAGCCCCATGATCTCGTCCACGGAGCCGTCGTCCAGTTGGGTCCAGGCGGTGATCTCCAGGCACTCGGGCAGGGTCTCGCGCTTGACCACCAGGGAGTGGTAGCGGGTCACGGTCAGCGGCATGTTCAGGCCACTGAACACCCCCAGGTCACGGTGGAATACCGGGCTGGTCTTGCCATGCATCACCTGGCGGGCCCGCACCACCTGGCCGCCGAAGGCCTGGCCGATGGACTGGTGGCCCAGGCAGACGCCGAGGATCGGCAGCTTGCCGGCGAAATGCATGATCGCCTCGATGGAAACCCCGGCCTCGGTCGGCGTGCAGGGGCCTGGGGAGACCACGATGCGCTCGGGCTTGAGCGCCTCGATCTCGGCCACGGTCAGTTCGTCATTGCGCACCACCTTCACCTCGGCACCCAGTTCGCCCAGGTACTGCACGACGTTATAGGTAAAGGAGTCGTAGTTATCGATCATCAGCAACATAGGTGGAAACTCCTCAAGCCTTGGATGCGGGGGTTTGTTCAGCCAGTGCCACGGCACGGAACATTGCACGACGCTTGTTCAGCGTCTCTTCCCACTCCAGGGTCGGGACCGAGTCGGCGACGATGCCACCGCCGGCCTGGACATGCAGTTCACCATCCTTGATCACCGCCGTGCGGATGGCGATGGCGGTATCCATGTTGCCGTTCCAGGCGAAGTAGCCCACGGCTCCGCCATAGATCCCGCGCTTGACCGGCTCCAGTTCGTCGATGATTTCCATGGCGCGGATCTTCGGTGCGCCGGACAAGGTGCCCGCCGGCAGGATCGCCCGCAGTGCGTCCATCGCGGTCAGGCCTGCCTTCAGTTGGCCGGTGACGTTGGACACGATATGCATCACGTTGGAATAACGCTCGATGACCATCTTCTCGGTGAGCCGCACCGAGCCGATCTCCGAGACCCGCCCGGTGTCGTTGCGCCCCAGGTCGATCAGCATCAAGTGCTCGGCGATCTCCTTGGCGTCGGACAACAGGTCCTGTTCCAGGGCCAGGTCGGCTTCCTCGGTGGCGCCCCGCGGACGAGTACCGGCGATCGGCCGCACGGTGATCAGGTTGTCCTCGACCCGCACCAGCACCTCCGGCGAACTGCCCACCACGTGGAAGTCGCCGAAGTTGAAGAAGTACATGTAGGGAGTCGGGTTGAAGCAGCGCAAGGCCCGGTACAGGTCGATGGGTGCGGCGTGGAAGTCGATGGACATGCGCTGGGACGGCACCACCTGCATGCAGTCACCGGCCAGGATGTACTCCTTGATGGTGTCCACCGCACGCTCGTAGTCGCCCTGGGTAAAGCTGGAGCGGAATACCGGCTCGGCGGCCGGCGGGCGGTCCAGGTCCAGGCCGCGACGTGGCGTGATCGGCTGGCGCAGCTGCTCGAGCAACTCTTGCAGGCGCGCCTGGCCAGCTTCATAGGCATTGTCCTGGCTCGGATCGGCCAGCACGATGGCGTGCATCTTGCCCGCCAGGTTGTCGAACACCACCACCGCATCGGAAACCATCAGCAGGATGTCCGGTACGCCGATCGGGTCCGGGTTCGGACACTGGCCCAGCCGAGGCTCCACATAACGCACGCAGTCATAGCCGAAATATCCCACCAGGCCACCGTTGAAGCGTGGCAGGCCGGCGATGGTCGGGACGTTGTAGCGCGCCTTGAATTGCTCGACGAAGGCCAACGGGTCGGCCACCTCGTGGCTTTCGATCTCGACGCCGTCGAGGGTCACGCTGACCCGGTAGCCGTGCACCCGCAGGACGGTGCGGCACGGCAAGCCGATGATCGAGTAGCGTCCCCATTTCTCGCCACCCTGCACCGACTCCAGGAGGTAGGAGTTGGGCTGGTCGGCCAGTTTCAGGTAGATCGACAACGGGGTGTCGAAGTCGGCAATGGTCTCGCAGGCCAGCGGGATACGGTTGTAGCCGGCTGCGGCCAGGCGCAGGAATTCTTCGCGAATCATGGGATGCCTCGTGGCTTGAGGGTCTAACAGTCAGGTATGCAAACACGCCGGCAGGGCCGGCCAGACAAAAATCAGGCGCGCCAACGCCAACGGGCCAAGGCCTTGATGACTTTCATCCAGAGTTTGCGAGTGACCACCACGATGGAATTTCCAGAAGGGGATGGGACAGCGTCGGGCAACGTTATCTCAGCGGCAGGTTCTAAGCAACCGGGGATCAGCGCCCGCAAATCGTCGATTACCAGGGCCGGGGACTCCTCGGCAATCGGCCGTCCATGGTTGTAGCCGTAGCTCAGCGCCACGCACTTGACCCCCGCCGCCCGCGCCGCCAGCACGTCGCTGCGCGAGTCGCCGACGAACAGCGACTGCGAGGCCGGGATGCTGGCCATCTTCATCACGAAGAACAGCGCCGCCGGGTCGGGCTTCTTCTGCGGCAGGGTATCGCCGCCGATGATCCAGCGGAAATAGCGACCGATGCGCATCTGGTCCAGCAAGGGCGCGACGAAGCGCTCGGGCTTGTTGGTGATCAGCGCCAGCTCCACGCCCTGCTTGTACAACCACTTGAGGGTCTCGCGCGCACCGGGATAGACCACGGTCAGCTCATGGCTACCCTCGTAGGCGGCGTTGAACAGCTCCAGGGCCTGGGCGACTTCGGCATCGTCGATGTCCTGGGGATCCAGGCTGTTGGCCAGGGCCCGGCGCACCAGCATCGGTGCACCATTGCCGACCCACTGGCGCACCGCCTCGATCCCCGCGGGCGGACGGCCCAGCTCGAGCAGCATCTGGTCCACGGCGGCGGCCAGGTCGGGCACCGAGTCGACCAGGGTGCCATCCAGGTCGAACATCACCAGCCGTGGCAGCTTCCCCGAGAACAGCTGCTCGAAGGCACTCATGATCGAGCCAGCGCCAGCTCGGCGCGCATCTTCTCGATCACTTCCTGGTAGTTGGGCGCATTGAAGATCGCCGAACCGGCGACGAAAGTGTCGGCGCCGGCCGCGGCGATCTCGCGGATGTTGCCAACGTTCACGCCACCGTCGATCTCCAGGCGGATGTCCCGGCCGCTAGCGTCGATCAATGCCCGCGCTTCACGCAGCTTGTCCAGGGTGCCGGGAATGAACTTCTGGCCACCGAAGCCCGGGTTGACGCTCATCAGCAGCACCATGTCGACCTTGTCCATCACGTACTTGAGCACGTCCAGCGGGGTCGCCGGGTTGAACACCAGGCCGGCCTTGCAGCCACCCTCGCGGATCATCTGCAGGGAACGGTCCACATGCAGCGTGGCCTCGGGGTGGAAGGTGATGTAGGTGGCGCCCGCCTCGATGAAGTCGCCGATGATGCGATCCACCGGGCTGACCATCAGGTGCGCATCGATCGGCGCGGTGATCCCGTACTTGCGCAGCGCAGCGCAGACCATCGGGCCGATGGTCAGGTTCGGCACATAGTGGTTGTCCATGACATCGAAGTGGACGATATCGGCACCGGCGGCCAGGACATTGTCCACTTCCTCGCCCAGGCGGGCGAAGTCGGCGGAAAGAATCGACGGAGCAATAGCGAAGGGCTGCATGACGCACCTTTTTTGAGCGGAATCACGATGGCGCGCATTGTATACCTCATGCTTTGGAGCGCACACCGTCACCGCAATGATCAGTAGGCCGCCCGATAGATCTGCTCGATATCGGCGGGGCTCAGCCGGCGCGGATTGTTGCGCATCAGCCGCTCGATACCGGCGGCCTCCCGGGCCATGGCCGGGATCGCCTCCTCCGGCACGCCGAAACCGCGCAGGCCAGCAGGAATTTCCACGGCGGCGCACAAATCGGCCATGGCCTCTACGGCCCGGTCCGCCGCTTCGCTGGCGCTCAAGCGGGCCGTGCGCACGCCCATGGCGGCGGCGATATCCTGCATGCGCTCGACGCAGGCCATCTTGTTCCAGGTCATGACGTAGGGCAGCAACAAGGCATTGCTGACCCCATGGGACATATGGAAGCGCCCGCCCAACGGATAGGCCAGGGCATGCACCGCCCCTACCCCCGCGTTACCGAAAGCCATGCCGGCCATCAGGCTGGCCGTGGCCATGTCCTCCCGGGCCTCTAGGTTGGCCGGATTGGCGAACGCCTTGGGCAGGGCCCTGGCGATCAGGCGGATGGCCCCCAGGGCCAGGGAATCGGTGATGGGCGAGGCATTGAGCGACAAGTAGGCTTCCACCCCGTGCACCAGGGCGTCGACACCGCTGGCGGCGGTGACATGGCGCGGGCAGGTCAGGGTCATCTGCGGGCTGACCAGCGCCACATCCGGCAGCAGGTAGTCACTGACGATGCCCTTCTTCAACTGTGCGGCCTTGTCGGAAAGGATCGCCACGTTGGTCACCTCCGAGCCGGTACCGGCGGTGGTGGGAATGGCGATCAGCGGTGGCCCCTTGCGCGGCACCAGGTCGACGCCGAACAGGTCCTCCAGGGCGCCGTGGTAACCGGCATAGGCCGCCACGCTCTTGGCGATATCGATGGCGCTGCCACCGCCCAGGCCGATCAGGCCGTCGTGCCCGCCATCACGATAGACCTGCATGCAGTCCTCGACGATGGCGATTTCCGGATCCGGCCGTACCCGGTCGAAGATCTCGTAGTCGCGCGCCCCCAGGTGGGCCAGCGCCAGCGCCACGGTGCCGGATTCGACCAACGCGGCATCGGTGACGATCAGCGGGTTATCCACATCCAGGCGGGTCAGTTCGGTGGCCAGTTGCTCGATGGCGCTGGTGCCGGTGAGCAGCTTATGGGCGATCTTGAAAGAGGAAATACTCATGCGCGCAGCCTCTTGTATAGAGATGGGAGCCGGCACAAGCGTAGCTGGGGATTGCACAACCGGACCGCCGCGATGCCCGATCGGCATCGCCACGGCCCGTTGCCGGCGGTCCAGGCCTCAGGCCGCCTCGTTCTTCGCCACTGCATGGGCCTTCACCCCGGGTTCCGGCCGAGCCCCTGGCGCCGGGGCGTCAGGACTGTCCAGGTCCTTGGTGAAGGTATTGTCGTTCTCGCCCTTGAAGAAGTTCTTGCCGTAGATCAGCAGGCACAGCACCACGCCGATGGCGAAGCCCCAGCTCGCGCCCTTGATCGCCAATACCGCGCCGATCACCCCGGCGATGCCCAGGTCGCGCTGGCTGCGGGCCTCGAGAATGCCCAGGCGCACGCTGACATAACCCTGGATCAGCAGGGTCAGGGCCAACGCCACCCCGAGGATCGGCTGCACCAGGGTCACCACCGGCAACAGCAGCAAGCCGGTGTTGGTGCCCCAGCGGAACGAACCCATGCCGCCATAGATCGAGCCCATGGCCTTGGGCCCGCCCTTGAAGCGTTCGATGATGACCACCAGCATTGCCGCCCATTTCGGGCCGCACATGGCGATGTCCGGGCCGAAGATGCTCATGAAGGCGTTACGCCCACCGAAGATCAGGTGCGAACGGTCCGGGTCGTAGTCCACCTTCTCGTCCTTGCGGATCTGCCCGGCCTCGTCCAGCAACACCTTGGCGCTCAGCACATCGCCAAAGACGATGATGTACACCGCCAGCATGGTCGGCAGCGCGCTGAGGAACATCGACAGCGGCGGCATGCCCAGGCCGAATACCGTGTAGTTGTTCCACAGGCCGGCGAAGTCCGGTTTGCTCAGGCCCCACTGGATGGTCGGCCACGGCGCTTCGCCGAACAGCGGCGCCAGCACCACCGCCAGCAGGATGATCGGCAGGATCCCCAGCTTGGCGAAGTTCCACCAGAAGCGGCTCTGCAACTTCAACTTGGCGAAGTGCTGGGAAAAGATCAGGTAGAAGGCGATGCCGATGGCGATGGAAATGGTCCAGGGAAAGCTGTCGAACTTGCCGCCTACCTGGAACACCGTGGTCACCGCGCTGAGCCCGGCGCCCATGATGACCCCCGACTTGATCGCCGATGGCACGAACCCCACCACCTTGCGCGCCATGCCGGTAGCGCCCAGGGCAATGGAGAACACCCCGAGCATCAGCTGGAAGGCGATCAGCGCATGGACCCGCTCCGGCCCTACCGGGAACTGTGCGCAGTAAGCCATCAACAATGGCACCGCCGGGGTGATCCAGCCGGGCACCACCGGGTCGCCCAGCAGATGGTGGGCCAGGTACAACAGGCCATTGAGCATGACCACGGCCAGGGCCATCTCGAAGGGCATGCCGAGGAATTCGGTCATCAACGGGATGGCCGCCAGGTCCACGGCGCACATCAGCAAGCCCTGCAGGTAGTCCGGCAGCTCGAGCTTGTAGTGGATGAACGGCAAGCGCACCTTGAACGGGCCAAGGGCGAAATACGGCGTTTCGTGCCGGGTGTCGGAAGGGGTTGGCATCAACTGCACCTGTCTTATTGGTATTGGTGGCGGTGTAAGGCGCCCCACGCCAGCCCGGCGTGGGGCGGGTCGCTCAATAGGCGGCCCGGTAGATCTGCTCGATATCGGCAGCGTTCAGCTGGCGCGGGTTGTTGCGCATCAGGCGCTCGATGCCCGCGGCCTCCACGGCCATGGCCGGGATCGCCTCCTCCGGTACGCCGAAGCTGCGCATGCCGGTGGGGATAGCCACCGCTGCGCACAACGCCGCCATGGCCTTGACCGCCTGCTCCGCCGCTTGCTCGTCACTGAGCCCGGTAACGGGCACATCCATGGCCTGGGCGATGTCCCGCAGGCGCTCGACGCAGGCCAGCTTGTTCCAGGCCATGACATAGGGCAGCAGCAGCGCATTGCTCACACCGTGGGCGATGTTGAAGCGCCCGCCCAGGGGATAGGCCAGGGCGTGCACCGCGCCGACCCCGGCATTGCCGAAGGCCATGCCGGCCATCAGGCTGGCGCTGGCCATGTCTTCCCGGGCCTGCAGGTGCCCGGGGTTGGCATAGGCCTTGGGCAGCGCCTTGACGATCAGGCGGATCGCCCCCAGGGCCAGGGCATCGGTGATCGGCGAGCCGTTGAGCGACAAGTAGGACTCCACCGCATGCACCAGCGCGTCGATGCCGCTGGCTGCGGTGACGCCGCGCGGGCAGGTCAGGGTCATGGCCGGGCTCACCAGCGCTACGTCCGGCAGCAGGTAGTCACTGACGATGCCTTTTTTCAGCTGGGCCTGCTTGTCCGAGAGGATCGCCACGTTAGTGACTTCCGAGCCGGTGCCGGCCGTGGTGGGGATGGCGATCAACGGTGGGCCCTTGCGCGGCACCTGGTCGATGCCGAACAGCTGCTCCAGCGCACCTGCATGGCCGGCGAAGGCGGCCACGGCCTTGGCGATGTCGATGGCACTGCCGCCGCCCAGGCCGATCAGGCCGTCATGGCCACCGGCGCGATAGGCATTGGCGCACTCCTGGACGATGGCGACCTGCGGTTCGGGCTCGACCCCATCGAAGATCCCATGGCTGCGCCCACCCATGTGGGCCACAGCCAGGTCCACGGTGCCGCAGGCCACCAGGATCGCATCGGTGACGATCAGCGGATTGTCGACCCCAAGGCGCGCCAGCTCGGCGTCCAGTTGCTCGATGGCCCCCTGGCCGGTAATCAGTTTGTTGGCAATTTTGAATGCACGGATGCTCATCGGTTCGGCCTTGATTCATTGTTGTGGCAAGAGCGCCGCCAGGCGGGCTCTCGTATGGGCTCGAAGCTTGTAGAGCGAAAGCTGTGCCAAGACGCCAGAAGCCTTGGTTTACAAGGCTCGGGCAGTAGATTCCGGGAAATGACCGGGGCGTCGCGATTGTTTTGTTGATCGCCAGCGGGGCTTCTGATCAGGATCCTAATCAGAGTGTTCCCAGCGTTTCATTTTCTGCACCACCGTGGCCTGGCTCACGCCCAGGGCCTTGGCGGCCAGGCGGGTGGTCTTGTGCAGTTGCAAGGCCGCGCGGATGGCCTGGCGCTCGGCGTTCTCCACCACTTTGCGCAGGGGCAGGCGGCTGTCGTCGAGATGGCGCGCCTGCTGCCCGACCAGCTCCTCGGGCAGGTCCAGGGCCTCGATCACCTGCCCCGGGCAAGTCACCACCAGGCGCTCCACCACGTTGATCAGCTCGCGGATGTTCCCCGGCCAGGCGTATTCGCCCAAATGCTCCAGGGCTTCCAGGCTCCATTGCACCTGCCGCTGGTAGCGCTGGTTGAAGTGCTCCAGGTAGTACTCCAGCAAGGGGCCGATCTCCTCGCTGCGCTCGCGCAGGGCCGGGATGGCGATCGGCACCACGTTCAAGCGGTAATAGAGGTCGGCGCGAAACTTGCCCTCGGCCACCCGCTGCTTGAGGTCGTGATGGGTGGCGCTGACGATCCGCACATCCACCTCCTTGAGCTCCAGGCCGCCCACGGGGATGAAGCGGTTCTCCTCGATGACCTTGAGCAACTTGACCTGCACCGCCAGCGGCAGGTCGCCGATCTCGTCGAGAAACAGCGTGCCGTTGTGGGCCAGCTCCAGCAGCCCGCGCTTGCCCTTGCTGCCCGCGCCGGTGAACGCCCCCGGGGCGTAGCCGAACAGCTCGGCCTCGATCAGGTTCTCCGGCAAGGCTCCGCAGTTGAGGGCCAGGAACGGTTCCGCGGCGCGAGCGCTGGCATTGTGGATGAACTGCGCCACCAGGGTCTTGCCGACCCCGGTTTCCCCTTGCAGCAGCACCTTGACGTCGCAGTCGGCCACTTGCCGGGCCTGGGCGAAGATCCGCCCGGAGACTTCCTGGTCGGCCATCAGCGGCGATTGCAAAAGATCGTCACGCTGGCCGGCGTGCAGCCGCGCGGTGCTGTTGCGCAGTTGCTTGAGTTGCTGCAGCTCGTCGCGCTCGCGCTTGATACGCAGCAGCTCGGTCATGTCGCGCACGGTGCTGACCACATAGCGGATGCTCCGGTCGGCGGCGAGGATCGGCGTGGCGCTGACCAGCAGCTTCTTGCCCTGGCTGAGGCTCTGCATCATCGAGACCGGCCGGCCATCCTGCAGGACCCGCAACGATGCAGACTGGGAAATCACCCCGCTTTTCACCAGTTCCTGCATCGGCCGCCCCAGCAGCTCGGCGCCGTTCAGGCCGGTGAGACGCTCGTAGGCCTGGTTGACCTTGAGGGTCTGGCCCTGGCCGTCGGTGATGTAGACACCGTCATGCAGTGCATTGAGCAGCTCTTCGAAACTGGCATCGTTGAAGTTCACCCGTGACTCCGCAGTAAGCATGGCAAGTGCGCAGTTTACGGGTGAACGCCAGGCAGCGGCACGCCGGCGGCCGCGACGTTAGTCCAAGGCCGCCAAGGGCATCAGGCCTGGGCAGTGCGCAGTTTTTCGCTGCGCCCGCGCAGCCATTCCAGGGTCAGCAGCAGGATCACCGAGAAGGCGATCAGCAGCGTGGCCGCGGCGGCGATGGTGGGGCTGAGGTTCTCGCGAATACCACTGAACATCTGCCGGGGCAGCGTCGCCTGCTCGGGTCCGGCGAGGAACAGGGTCACCACCACTTCGTCGAACGAGGTGGCGAAGGCGAACAACGCGCCACTGATCACCCCCGGAGCGATCAACGGCAGGGTCACCCGGCGAAAGGTGGTCAGCGGCGAGGCGCCCAGGCTGGCCGCCGCCCGCACCAGGTTGTGGTTGAAGCCCTGCAAGGTCGCCGAGACGGTGATGATCACGAACGGCACCCCGAGCACCGCATGCACGATGATCAGCGACAAGAAGCTGTTGCCCATGCCCAGCGGAGCGAAGAACAGGTAGCTGGCGACCCCGATGATCACCACCGGCACCACCATCGGCGAGATCACCAGGGCCATGACCAGCGACTTGCCGGGAAAATCGCCGCGGGTCAGGCCGATGGCCGCCAGGGTGCCGAAGACCATGGCCAGCACAGTGGCCGCCGGGGCCACGATGATGCTGTTCTTCAGGGCGCGCATCCATTCGGCGGAGGCGAAGAAGTCCTGGTACCAGTGCAGCGAGAAGCCCTGCAGCGGATACACCAGGAAGCTGCCCGAGTTGAACGACAACGGGATGATCACCAGCACCGGCAACACCAGGAACAACAGGATCAAGCCGCAGAGGATCCGCAAGCTGTAGAACCAGACCCGCTCGACGGGCGACATGTAGGGGCTCAGCATTTCGATTCTCTCCTTAGCTCAGGCGCAGGCGACTGGCGCCCACCAGCCAGCTGTAGATCAGGTACAGCACGATGGTCGCCAGCAACAGCAGGCCGCCCAGGGCGGTGGCCATGCCCCAGTTGATGCTGGTGTTGGTGTAGAAGGCCACGAAATAGCTGACCATCTGGTCGTTCGGGCTGCCCAGCAGGGCCGGGGTGATGTAGTAGCCGATGGCCAGGATGAACACCAGCAGGCAACCGGCGCCGACCCCGGCATAGGTTTGCGGGAAGTACACCCGCCAGAAGCTGGCGAACGGATGGCAGCCCAGGGAGATCGCCGCGCGCATGTAGGTCGGCGAGATGCCCTTCATCACGCTGTAGATCGGCAGGATCATGAACGGCAGCAGGATGTGCACCATGGAGATGTAGACCCCCGTGCGGTTGAACACCAGCTCCAGGGGCTTGTCGATCACGCCCATGGCCAGCAAGGCGCTGTTGATCAGGCCGCCGGACTGCAGGAGCACGATCCAGGCCGCCACCCGCACCAGGATCGAAGTCCAGAACGGCAGCAGCACCAGGATCATCAGCAGGTTGCTCTTGCGCGCCGGCAGGTTGGCCAGCAGGTACGCCAGGGGATAGGCCAGCACCAGGCAGATGGCGGTGATCACCAGGCCCATCCAGAAGGTCCGGGCGAAGATATCCAGGTAGATCGACTGGTCCGGGGTCGCCGGGGCCAGCTCGCCCAGGTCGTCGATCCGGTGGTCCAGCGCCGCCAGCAGGTAGTAGGGAGTCAGGCTGCTGGTATTGCGCCGGATCGCCTGCCAGTAGGCCGGGTCGCCCCAACGCTCGTCCACCCCCTCCATGGCTTCTTTATAGGATTCGGGCTCGGCCTTGAACGGCAAGGCGCGGGCAGTCTTGGTCAGCAGGCTGCGATAGCCGGCCAGTTCCATGTTCAGGCGCTTGGACAGGTCGCCCAGGCCCTGGTTCTTGCGGGCCTCGGCCAGGTCTTCGCTCAAGGCCTTGTAGGCGGCCTCGCCGGGCAGGCCACGGCCGTCCCAGGCATTCACGGCCACCACCGTGCACGGCATGCCGCCGACCACTTCCGGGTTGCCGACGCTCTTGTACAGCAGCGCCACGATCGGTACCAGGAACACCAGCAGCAGGAACAGCACCAGCGGCGCGATCAGGGCCTGGGCCTTCCAGCGGTTGACCCGCTCGGCACGGGCCAGTCGCTGCTTGAGGGTCGGGCCGGCGACCGCATCCAGGGGAACGGTGATGGTCATGACAAACTCCGCGAATCGATCTTTCGAATACACCACCGACAGGAGCGGGCCAGCCCGCCCCTGCCACTAGCGATGCTTACTTGGCCGCCCAGGCGTTGAAGCGCTGCTCCAGCTGCTCGCCGTTGTCAGCCCAGAAGCTGACGTCGATCTGCACCTGGTTGGCGATGTTCTCCGGAGTGGTCGGCATGTCCTTGAGGATGTCCTTGGCCAGCAGCGGCACGGCCTGGGTGTTGGCCGGGCCATAGGCGATGTTTTCCGAATAGGTCTTCTGCTGCTGCGGCTGCACCGAGTAGGCGATGAACTTCTTCGCCGCTTCGGCACGGGTCTTGTCCAGGCCCTTGGGGATGGCCCAGGCATCGAAGTCGTAGATGCCGCCGTTCCACACCACCTTCAGGTTGCTTTCCTTCTGCACCGCGGCGATCCGGCCGTTGTAGGCCGAGCTCATGACCACGTCGCCCGAGGCCAGGTACTGCGGTGGCTGGGCGCCGGCTTCCCACCACTGGATGTTGGGCTTGAGCTCATCGAGCTTCTTGAAGGCACGGTCCTGGCCATCCTTGCTGGCCAGCACCTTGTACACGTCCTTGGGCGCGACGCCGTCGGCCATCAGGGCGAATTCCAGGGTGTACTTGGCCCCCTTGCGCAGGCCGCGCTTGCCCGGGAATTTCTGCGTGTCCCAGAAGTCCGCCCAGCTGCCTGGCGGCGCCTTGAGCTTGTCGGCGTTGTAGGCCAGCACCGTGGACCAGACGAAGAAGCCCACGCCACACGGCTGGATAGCGCCCTTGACGTAGTCTTCGCCCTTGCCGAACAGCGCCGGGTCGAGGGGTTCGAACAGGTCTTCGTCGCAACCGCGGGACAACTCGGGGGACTCCACTTCCACCAGGTCCCAGGACACGCTCTTGGTGTCGACCATGGCCTTGACCTTGGCCATCTCGCCGTTGTACTCGCCGGCGACGATCTTGCCGTTGCCCGCCGCTTCCCACGGAGCGTAGAAGGCCTTGACCTGGGCGGCCTTGTTCGCCCCACCAAAGGACACCACGGTCAGGTCCGGTCCCGCCGCCAGGGCGTGTGCGGCCCCCAGCATGCCCAGCGTCAGGGCTGTGAGTTTCAGGGATCTCAGCATTTTATTGTGTTCTCCACGTGCAGGTTGGTGTTGCAAGGGGGGGGGCGATCAATTCGCCTCTAGAAGCGGGTCGAGCGCACGAACGTGCTCGACTTGCCAGCCAAGCGGTACCACGTCGCCCACCGCCAGCGCTGGATCGAGCTCGGCAATCGGCTGTTTCACGAAGAAGTCGCTCTTGCCGCAGACTTCCAGGCGCACTCGGACGTGGTCGCCCAGGTAGATGAACTCCGCCACCCGCCCGGAAAAGCGGTTGGCGCAGTGTTCGCTGGAACCGTTGAGGCTCACCCGCTCCGGGCGGATGGACAGGGTCACCGGGCCGCCGACCTGGCCGACGTTGACCGCCAATGCCTCGACTTTCTCGCCACGCCCCAACTCCACCACGCAGCGCTCGCCGTCGTGGCTGTGCAGGCGACCGCTGAGGCGGTTGTTCTCGCCGATGAAGTTGGCGACGAAGGTGTTCTTCGGTTCTTCGTAGAGGGTCCGCGGCGGGGCGATCTGCTGGATCTCGCCCTGGTGGAACACCGCCACCCGGTCGGACATGGTCAAGGCCTCGCCCTGGTCGTGGGTCACGTAGACCACGGTCAAGCCCAGGCGCTGGTGCAGGTGCTTGATCTCCATCTGCATATGCTCGCGCAGCTGTTTGTCCAGCGCCCCCAAGGGCTCGTCCATCAGTACCAGCTGCGGCTCGAACACCAGGGCCCGGGCCAGGGCGACCCGTTGCTGCTGGCCACCGGACAGTTGCGCCGGATAGCGCTGGGCGAAAGAGTCCAGCTGGACCATGCTCAGCACGCGCTTGACCCGCTCGCTGATGTCGGTCTTGCCCAGGCCCCGTACCGACAGCGGGAACGCCAGGTTCTCGGCCACGGTCATGTGCGGGAACAGCGCGTAGTTCTGGAACACCATGCCGATATCGCGCTTGTGCGGCGGCACATTGTTGATCGAGCGCCCGGCCAACTGGATCTCGCCGGCGGTCGGCGTCTCGAAACCGGCCAGCATCATCAGGCTGGTGGTCTTGCCGGAGCCGGACGGCCCGAGCAGGGTGAGGAACTCGCCCTTGCGAATTTCCAGGTTGAGGTCCTTGACGATCAGGTTCTCGCCGTCGTAGCTCTTCTGCACACCACGAAAGCTGACCAGAACATCATTGGCCCCAGCGCTTGAATCGACCTCGCTCATACCCGCACCTTTTTGTTTTAGACGGCTGTAGGGCAAGCCTAGTGCAGCCCACAAAGCCCGGAAATCGGGGGGTAGGAGAGATTCGCCTCAGCCGCCTGGAAGGCTGCCTGTAGGGATTGCCCTACAAGAATGGCGGAAACAGACAAGAGCAGGGGCAAGCTTGAAGCGGCAAGCCCCAAGAACAGGCAAAGGCCGGGAAGTGGCGATGTCGTAAACGGATATGCCCCGCCAATGCCTTGGCCAGGACCATCGACCTCGGGGCGTCTCCATTGTGGCGGGGGAGCTGGCTCAGAGCAGCTTGTGCTCCATGGCGTACTTCACCAGCTCGGCCAGGGAGGTGACGTTGAGCTTTTGCATCAGCCGCGCCTTGTGGGTGCTGATGGTCTTGTTGCTCAAGGCCAGTTGCTGGGCGATGTCGTTGACATTGGCCCCCTGGGCCAGGCGCTCGAACACCGAGAATTCACGCTCGGACAACAGCGAATGCAGTGGCCGGGCATCGGTCAGGCCGACCTCGAAGACCATGCGATCCGCCAGTTCCGGGTCGATGTAGCGCCCACCGGACGCCACCTTGCGGATGGCCGTCAGCAGCAGCGACGGATCGCTGTCCTTGGTGGCGTAGCCCGCGGCGCCGATCTTCAGGGCCCGGGCGGCCATCTGCGCCTCGTCATGCATCGACAGCACCAGGATCGCCGGCGGATCGCTCAGGGCGCGGATTCGTGGGATGGCTTCCAGACCGTTCACCCCGGGCATGGAGATGTCCAGCAACACCACCTCGCAAGGCACTTGGCGCAGGGTCTCCAGCAGTTGCTCGCCGTTGCTCGCCTCCCCCGCCACCGTCAGGTCCTTGGCCAGGCCGATCAGTTGCTTGATGCCTTCGCGGACGATGGTGTGGTCTTCGGCTACCAGTACACGGATCACGCGGTTCTCCTCGTTATTGTTGTCGGTCCAGGGGCACCCGGACGGTCAGGCTGGTGCCCTCCCCCGGCTCGCTGTGCAGCGCCAGGCTGCCGCCCATGATCAGCACTCGCTCGCGCATCCCCACCAGGCCAAAGGAGGTGGGGCGCGTGGCGGCGGTATCGAACCCCAGGCCATCGTCGCTGATGCTCATGCACAACTGTGGCCCGTCCAATACCAGGGACAGCTCCACAGTATGCGCCTGGGCATGGCGCATGACGTTGGTCAGGGCCTCCTGGAGGATGCGGAACAGGCCGATGGCCTTGGCGTCGCTCAGGCGTGGCAGGTTATCCGGCACGTCCACCAGGCACGGGATCTGCGTACGCGCCTCGAAACGCCGGGCCTGCCATTCGATGGCCGAGGCGATACCGGCATCCAGGATCGGCGGGCGCAGGGCCGTGGCCACGTCGCGCACCAACTGGAACAGCTGGGTGATCAAGCGCTTCATGCTGTTGAGGCGCTCGTTCAGCCCGGGATCGAGCTGGGCGTAGGCCAGCTCGCACATGGAGGTCTCCAGCTTGAGCACGGTGAGCATCTGCCCCAGTTCGTCATGGACTTCCCTGGCAATGCGGGCCTTTTCCTCTTCCCGCACGCTCTCCAGGTGCGCCGACAGCTCGCGCAGTTGCTCGCGGGAACTGGCCAGCTCCAACTCGATGCGCTTGCTCTCGCTGATGTCCCAGACGATGCCGTCCCAGACGAAGGTGCCGTCGTCCAGCTGCCGGGTAATCGCCTTGATCTCGGCCCAGCGCTGCTGGCCCTGGCGGGTGAGGATACGCCCCTGCCAGGACCAGTCGCTGTCGGTGTCCAGGGCCTGGTCCTGGGTCTGGTGGTAACTGGCCTTGTCATCAGGGTGCACCAGGCTGCGCAGGCCCTTGTCGCGATGGGCGAGCACCGCAGGCGAGTAGCCCACCAGGGTCTGGCTGCCCTCGCTGATGTAGGCGAAGTCGATCTGCCCGCTGACTGGCGCGCGCTCCAGGCGAAACACCAGGCCCGGCACGTTGGCGGCGATGCCTTGCAGCCGCGCTTCGCTCTCGCGCAGGGCCGCCAGGGCGCGACGGCGCTCGGTGACATCGGTGAGGTAGACCACCAGGTACTCGCTGTCGCGAAAACGCAGGAAGCTCAAGGACACGTCCGCCGGCAGGATGCTGCCGTCGGCCCGTACGCACTGGCTTTCGAAGCTCTGCACGCCCCCGGCGCTGGCCCGGGCGCGCTTCCACAGGTTGAGCCAGCGATCCATGTGCAGGTTGGGTTCGAAATCGATCAGCGGCCGCTCGATCACTCCACCCGCGGCATAGCCGAGCATTTCTTCGGCGGCGCGGTTGGCATAGCGCACGTGGCTGTCCCAATTGACCCAGAGGATGCCCACAGTGCTCTGGTCGATGGAAAACTGGGTCAGGCGCAAGGCCTCCTCGCTGGCGGCGCGCAAGGCGATGTCTTCCCGGGCCGCCAGCAGCTGCTGTTCCAGCCCACGTTGCTGGCGGCGCAGCCAGAGGATCAAGCCCAGGCTGCCCAGCAACAGCAGGGCCAGCAACAGGCTGAGGCTGCGCCAGGCGCCGGGGGACTCGCCCAGGCGCGGATACTTGGGTTGCAGCCAGCGGTTGTGCAGTTGTTCCAGCTCCTTGGCGGGGATCGTGCGCAGGGCGGTTTGCATGATGCTGGCCAGTTCCGGCCAATCGCGCCGGGTGGCCACCCGCAACAGCTGCGGCAGGCCGATATCGCCCACCACCGCCAGGCCGGAGAACTCCGCCTCGGCGGACAGGCGGCTGAGCTGGGCTTCATCCACTACCGCGTAGCGGGCCTGCTGGCTCAATAGCAACTGCAAGGCCTGGCGCTCCAGGGGCACGCCCTGCAAGTTGAGGTTGGGGTAGGTCTGGCGCAGGTACTCGGACACCGCGCTGGGCATGCGCACCGCCACCCGGGCCTGGCTGTCGAGCTTCTCCAGCTCCACCGCCCCGGAAGCCTTGCGCTCTCCCACCACCAGTTGCGGCACCCGCATGTAAGGATCGCTGTACAGCCACAGGCGCAGGCCGGCTGGGGTCTGGGTCAGGCCCGGGGCCATATCGATCTCGCCGTCGCGCAGGGCCTTTTCCAGTTGGGCCTGGTCGGGAAAGTTGCGCCAGCTGAACTCGGTGCCCAGGGTCCTGGCCACGGCCTGCATCAACTCGACGTTGGCCCCGGACAAGCGTTGCAAGCGCCGGTCGTACTGGGCCAAGGGCGCCTGTAGCACCACCCCCACGCGCAGCTCCGGGTGCTGCTCCAGCCACTGGCGCAGCTCATGGCCCAGGACCGCGGCAGGCTCGCGGGCCGCCGGCGCCGCCGCGCCTATCAAGGGAAGGCACAGACAGCCGATAAGCAAGAGGCAGCGAAAGCGCATCATCTGAAGTCTCACACCCTGACAAATACTGACCAACCCATTAGGCTGCCGGAATTACTTCTGGCCTGGAATATCCGATGCCCCTCGTCCCCCGCTCGGCACTGCCCGTATTGTGCCTGTCGCTGATCCTGCCCTGGAGCTTTTCCGCCCACGCCGACGATCCGGCTCCCGAGGCCAAGCCTGCCGAGGAACAACCGGCGCCACGCCCCGCCCTGCCCGAACGCAGCCAGGAAGATGCCACCGCCCTGGAACGCCGCTTGCCCACCCAGGAACAGCAGCAACTGCAAGCTGGCGACAGCAGTTTCCTGGCCCTGTGGAAACCGGCCAACACCAGCGAGCCCAAGGGCGTGGTGATCATCCTCCCTGGAGCCGGGGAAAGCGCCGACTGGCCACAGGTGGTGGCGCCATTGCGCAATCGCCTGCCCGACACCGACTGGGGCAGCCTGAGCCTGACCCTCCCCGATATGCAAAGCGAAGCGGCACAACCGCGAATTGTCGAGGCGGCTCCCGCGGCACCGACCGAAAGCGCCAATACCGCCAAGGACGCCAGCACCGAGGCCAAGCCCATCGAGCAGGTCGCCGGCGGTGAAGCCGATGTGGCCGATCATCCGGTCGCCGAAACCACCGAGGAGCAGGTCAAGGCCGACGCCGAGCGCATCTTCGCCCGGGTCGACGCGGCCCTGGCCTACGCCGAACAGCAGAATGCCCGCAGCATCGTGCTGCTGGGCCATGGCACCGGCGCCTATTGGGCCGCGCGCTACCTGAACGAAAAACAGCCATCGCAGGTACAGAAACTGGTGCTGGTCGAGGCTCGTTCGCCAAGCAACGGCAAGCCGCAACTGGCGGAACTGACCCCGACCCTGAAACTGGCCACTGCCGATATCTTCTATGTCGACACAGCGGTGGCGCGCAAGGAGGCACTGGAGCGACTGCAGGCCAGCAAGCGCTTGAAGCACTCGAACTTCAGCCAGATCTCCCTCAAGGCCCTGCCCGGCAACGACAGCGCCCAGCAGGAGCAGCTGTTCCGCCGGGTCCGTGGCTGGCTCAATCCGCAAAACGCCGATAACTGAAAACACCGGGGCGCCTCTGCCAAAGAAGCAGCGGCGGCCCGGCCTTGCTTTCAGCGAAAGGCCCGGCGCTGGCGCACCAGCGCATAGGCGCTGTGCAGTTCGCGGGTTTTCTCCGTGGCAGTGCGCACCTGCTCCGGCGTCGCGCCGCTACCGGCGACCTTGTCCGGGTGGTGGCGACTGAGCAGCCGCCGATAGGCACGCTTGATCTGCGCCGGCTCGGTGGTCGCCGCCACCCCCAGCAGGCGCAGGGCCTCCTGGTAGCTCATGCCGGCTTCGGCGGTGTCTCTCCTGGCGGGACCGTAGTCCTGGGCCAGCGCCTGGATCTGCTCGCTGCTCCAACCCAGCCATTTGCCCCAGGACTGGATCAACTCGCGCTCCGCCGCACCGACCCGGCCGTCGGCCCAGACCATGCGCCAGCAGGCGCGCAGCACGCCTTCGGCGGCATAGGGCTGACGACCCAGGCGGCGCAGGTAGCCGCGCAGGTGGTCATTGCCCGACTTGCCACGGTTGAAGGCGGCGATGGCCCGGCGCTGCGCCACTTCGTTCATGTCCAGCGAACGCATTTCCTGGCGCGCCTGCTGGATATGCCCATCCACCACCCGACCGTCGCTTTTCGCCAGGCGCCCGAGCAAGACGAACAGCAACTCATCGTTGCGCAGCGCCGGACGCCCGCCCAGGCGTTCACGTAGATGTGCCCAGCTGTGCAGTTGCATGCGCCGATCCAGCGCCTGCCCCAGCAACGCACCAAGCATGGCCCCCGGAATGCTGGCTATGGCAAAACCTGCTCCGGCTCCGATCAGAGTCCCTGGCCACCACATGTCAGCGCCCCGCTTGCAGCAGGTGCTCGACCTGCGCCAGACGCTCGACGGTTCCCACATCGACCCATTGGCCGCGCATGTGCTCACCACTGACCTGGCCCCGGGCCATGGCCTCGCGCAACAGCGGCGCCAACTTGAAGGCGCCGGCGGCGCAGTGCTGGAACAGGCGAGGATGCAGCACCGAAATGCCACTGTAGGTCAGGGTCGGCGCGCCCGGCTGGCCGTCGTGCAGCAGGCCGTTTTCCAGGCAGAAGTCGCCACCGGTGGGATGGTGCGGCGGGTTGTCGACCATCACCAGGTGGGCCAGGCCATCCAGGGGCCGGCGCAGGCTGGCGAAATCGTAGTCGGTCCAGATATCGCCATTGACCACCAGGAAGGGCTCGTCGCCCAGCAACGGCAAGGCCTTGAAGATCCCGCCACCGGTCTCCAGCGGCTGGTCTTCTGCCGAATAGCGGATGCTCAGGCCCCAGCGCTGGCCGTCGCCCAGGGCATCCTCGATCTGCTGGCCAAGCCAGGCATGATTGATGACGATCTCGCGAAAACCTGCGGCCGCCAGGGCCCGCAGGTGGTATTCGATCAGAGGCATGCCGGCCACCGGCAGCAGGGGCTTGGGCGTGGTCAGGGTCAATGGGCGCATGCGCTCGCCCTTGCCCGCCGCCAGGATCATCGCCTTCATGCCTGGGCTCCTGCCGGCTGGCTCAAGCTGAACAGCAGTTGCGCCAGCTCCGACAATTCAGGCCGACGGGCCAGCACCGCTTCTATATAAGCCAGGAACCGCGGGACATCGGCCAGGTAGCGCGGCTTGCCATCGCGGTGGCAGATGCGCGAGAAGATCCCGATCACCTTGAGGTGGCGTTGCACGCCCATCAGGTCGCTGGCCCGCAGGAACTCCTGGAAATCCTCCTGGACCGGAATACCCAGGGCCCGGGCGCGGGTCCAGTAGTTTTCCTGCCAGAGCCGCACGCGCGGTTCCGGCCAGCTGAGGAAGGCGTCCTTGAACAGGCAGGTGATGTCGTAGGTCACCGGGCCGTAGACCGCGTCCTGGAAGTCCAGCACCCCCGGGTTCGGCGTGCTGAGCATCAGGTTGCGCGGCATATAGTCGCGATGGACCAGAACCTTGGGTTGCGCCAGGGCGCTGTCGATCAACAGGTCGCTGACCCGTTGCCATTGCTGGCGCTGCTCGGCAGTAAGGGTAATGCCCAGCTCACGGCCGACGTACCACTCCGGAAACAGCTCCAGCTCGCGGCGCAGCAGGGCCACATCGTAGCTGGGCAAGGGGGCATCCATGGGTAGTTGCTGGAAGGCCAGCAGCGCTTGCAATGCGTCTTCGAAGAGCGCGTCGGCATTGTCTTCGTTTATTACATCCAGGTAGGTCTGGCTACCCAGGTCATTGAGCAGCAGGAAGCCGCGCTCCAGGTCCTGGGCAAAAATTTTCGGCACATTGATACCGGAAGTCGCCAACAGGCCGGCGATTTCCACGAAGGGCCGGCAGTTCTCCAGGGGCGGCGGAGCATCCATCACCACAAAGCTGCGGCCTGCGCCCTGCCAACGGAAATAACGGCGGAAACTCGCGTCGCTGCTGGCCGCGACCAAGGTAGCCGGGGGCACTTCACCCCAGCCCTGTGCTGCATAGACAATCGCCAACTGTTCATCGAGCCAAACTTTCAGGTGTTGCAAGCGTACATCTTGGTCAGGCATTACAAGGGTCTCCGACGGCCCTAGCCGTCAAGCGGGTCATGCTTTATTATCCAGCATCTTTTTCAGACCATCGAGAGGCGTGCGGCCCAACACCGCGGGCAGATGGCACGCAGGAAGCCCGGACTAATAAGATGGCATTGAAATCCCCCGCGTTTCGTAAAAAATTCCCGTTGCTGGTCACCGGCGGTTTGCTGGCCCTGCAACCTCTAGCCACTTCCTTCGTGGTCGCCGCGGAACAGTACGACTGTTCGGTCTCCGCTTCCGGCGGCTGGGCCTGTGCCCCCAAGACCAGTGCAGCCCAATTGCCGCCGCGCCCGGTCCACGACGCCAACTCGCTCACCTCCAGCGGCGCCACCGACAGCGGTGCGGCGCAAGATGCTGGCGACAAGCCGGTATTGGTGACCGAAGCCAAGGGTCGTGGCCTGAAGTCCCGCAGCGCGGACTACAGCCATCTCGACTGGGTACCGCGTGAGCAGCTCACCGCCGCCCAACTGGCCGAGACCGGTCCTTACTGCTCTGGTTCCTATATCGAACCGATTCGTCCTGGCATGAATGACAAGACGAAGAAAAGTGACGCACCGACCTTCATCGGCGCCAAGGCCTCGCGTTATCAGCAGGAGCAGCAGGTGGCGACCCTGGCCGGCGACGTGGTCATGCGCCAGGGCAGCATGCAGGTCGAGGCCGACGAGGCCAACCTGTACCAGGCCGAGAACCGCGGCGAACTGAGCGGCAACGTGCGCATCCGCGACAACGGCACACTGATGGTCGGCGACCACGCCGACGTCCAGCTCGACACTGGCGAGGCCAAGGTCGACAACGCCGAGTACGTGATGCACAAATCGCGGGTTCGCGGCAGTGCGCTATATGCCAAGCGGGCGGAAAACGCCATCATCCGCCTCAAGGATGGTACGTACACCACTTGCGAACCGAACAGCAACGCCTGGCAGCTCAAGGGCAACAACATCACCTTGAACCCGGCGACCGGCTTCGGTACCGCGACCAACGTAACGCTGCGGGTCAAGGACTTCCCGGTTCTCTATACCCCGTACATCTACTTCCCGATCGACGATCGCCGCCAGTCCGGCTTCCTGCCACCGAGCTTCAGTACCGGCAGCGACACCGGCTTCATGCTGGTCACCCCGTACTACTTCAACCTGGCACCGAACTACGATGCCACGTTGTATCCGCGCTACATGGCCAAGCGCGGCATGTTGATGGAAGGCGAGTTCCGCTACCTGACCAAGAACAGCGAGGGCCAGTTCGGCGCCGCCTACCTGAACGACGAAAGCGACGATCGCAAGAAGCAGACCGACTACGAAAAAACCCGCTACATGCTCAACTGGCAGCACAAGGGCGGGCTCGATTCGCGGACGATGACCGAGGTCGACTACACCAAGATCAGCGACCCGTACTACTTCCAGGACCTGCAGACCGACCAGATCGGCGTGAAGTCCGCCGACTACGTCAACCAGCAGGGCGCGGTAACCTACCGTGGCGACGACTACACCGCACGCCTCAACGTGCAGGCGTACCAGCTGGCAACGGTTTCCAACATCACTCCGTATGACAAGCTGCCGCAGATCACCTTCAACGGTTCCCTGCCCTACCACCCCGAAGGCCTGGATTTCACCTATGAAACCGAGCTGGTGCGTTTTGATCGGGATCTACAGAAAGGCAACTATTTCGACAAGGATGGTGGTCCGTTCGATGAACTTGGCAATGCAATAGGTACTCGCCGCCTGGATGCCAACGTCGCCGGCCTGGACCGCGCCAACGGCGATCGCCTGAACCTCAAGCCCGGTGTCAGCCTGCCGCTGAACTGGACCTATGGCTACCTGACACCATCGCTCAAGTACATGTACACCCGCTACAACCTTGACCTCGACAACACGGGCAAGCAGGGCATTATCACGGCACGCAACGCCGCTGCCGCTAACGGCACCCGTTACATTGGCGGCGACTACAACAGCTCGCAAAGCCGTGGTGTGCCGATCGCCAGTGTCGATGGCGGCCTGTACTTCGACCGCAATACCCAGTGGTTCGGCAAGAACTATCGCCAGACCCTGGAGCCGCGGATGTTCTACCTCTACGTTCCAGAGAAGGATCAGGAAGACATCCCGGTATTCGATACCGGCGAGCCGACCTTCAACTACGCCTCGCTGTTCCGGGATAACCGCTTCACCGGCTCCGACCGTGTCGGCGATGAAAACAAGCTGTCCCTGGGCGTGACCAGTCGCTGGATCGAAGACAATGGCTTCCAGCGCCAGCGCATCAGCGTCGGCCAAGCCTTCTACTTCAAGGACCGCACCGTCCAGTTGCCAGGTATCGACTACCGCACCCGCGACGATGCCAAGTCCAACGTCTCGCCTTATGCGCTGGAATACGAATACCGCTACAACCGCGACTGGCGCACTACCGCCGAATACAACTGGGACCCGGACAGCCGTAGCCCTCGTTCCGGCAGCGCAATGTTCCACTACCAGCCGGAAGACAACCCGAACAAGGTGGTCAACGTCGGTTATCGCTATCGCAACGACCAGATCCGCTATGACCAGAACAGTGGTACCTGGAAAGTTGGTAGTGGCGACTACGGGGTCCGAGGCCAACCTGGCTACGTGAAGGACTACTACAAGATCCAGCAGCATGACTTCTCGGTGATCTGGCCGATCGTGCCGCAGTGGAACGCCATCAGCCGCTGGCAGTATGACTACAACCGTAACCGCACGCTCGAGGCCTTCGGTGGTTTCGAATATGACAACTGCTGCTGGAAACTGCGCCTGATCAGCCGTTACTGGGTCAAGTATGACGAGTTCAGTCAGGAGGCTCCGCAAAACGAAAGTGGCGACCACGGCATCTTCCTCCAAATCGTTCTGAAAGGTCTCGGTGGCGTCATGGGCACCAAGGTAGAGAGCTTCCTCGACAAAGGCATCCAAGGTTATCGTGAACGTGAAGACCAAGCTTTCTGATTGTCTGCGCCCGCTGATGCTGGGCGCGCTGTTCCTGAGCACTGCGGCCAGCGCCGCGGTGCAGTCCCTCGACAAGGTCGTGGCCATCGTCGATAACGACGTGGTCATGCAGAGTCAGCTGGACCAGCGGGTAAACGAAGTCCAGCAGACCATCGCCAAGCGCGGCGGCGGCATGCCACCTGCCAGCGTCCTGGAACAGCAAGTACTGGAGCGCCTGATCGTCGAGAACCTGCAACTGCAGATCGGCGAGCGTTCCGGTATCCGCATCACCGATGAAGAACTGAACCAGGCCATTGGCACCATCGCCCAGCGCAACAACATGAGCGTCGAGCAGTTCCGTGGCGCCCTGGCCCGTGACGGCCTGTCTTATCAAGATGCCCGCGAGCAGGTACGCCGCGAGATGGTCATCAGCCGTGTGCGCCAACGCCGTGTGGCCGAGCGCATCCAGGTATCGGAGCAGGAAGTGAAGAACTTCCTCGCCTCGGACCTGGGCAAGATGCAGCTCTCCGAAGAACTGCACCTGGCCAACATCCTGATCCCGACTCCGGAAAGCGCCAGCTCCGAAGCCATCCAGGGCGCTGCCCGCCAGGCCATGGAGGTGTACCAGCAGCTCAAGCAGGGCGCCGACTTCGCCCAGTTGGCCATCGCCCGCTCCGGCAGCGACAACGCCCTGGAAGGCGGCGACATGGGCTGGCGCAAGGCCGCGCAATTGCCACCTCCATTCGACCGTGAACTGAGTGCGATGTCGGTTGGCGACATCACCCAGCCGGCTCGTACTCCTGGCGGCTTCATCATCCTCAAGCTGCTGGACAAGCGTGGCGGTGGCAACCAGGTGCGTGACGAAGTGCATGTGCGCCACATCCTGATCAAGCCTAGCGAGATCCGCAGCGAAGAAGAGACCAAGCGCCTGGCGCAGAAGCTCTACGAACGCATCACTGCCGGTGAAGACTTCGCCGAACTGGCCAAGAGCTACTCGGAAGATCCGGGCTCGGCACTCAACGGTGGCGACCTCAACTGGATCGACCCGAACGCCCTGGTGCCGGAGTTCCGCGAAGTGATGGCCAAGACCCAACAGGGCCAGCTGTCCAAGCCGTTCAAGAGCCCTTATGGCTGGCATGTACTGGAAGTCCTTGGCCGTCGCGCCACCGACAGCACCAGCCAGGCCCGCGAGCAGCAAGCCATGACCGTCCTGCGTAACCGCAAGTACGACGAAGAGTTGCAGACCTGGTTGCGGCAGATCCGCGACGAGGCCTACGTTGAAATCAAGCTTCCTGGCGCTGAACAGGCGGCACAGTGAAACCCGCACGTTTCGCCCTGACACCCGGCGAGCCGGCGGGTATAGGCCCCGACCTATGCCTGCTGCTCGCCTCGCAACCCCAGCCCCACCCCCTGATTGCCATTACCAGCCGCGACCTGCTCCTCGAGCGGGCCGCGCAACTGGGAGTGGCCGTCACCCTGCTGTCGGTGGACCCGGAGCACTTGCCGGATGCTCCGGCAGCGGCGGGCAGCCTCTATGTCTGGGATACCCCCCTGGGTAAACCCGTAGCCAGCGGCCAACTGGACCAGGCCAATGCCGCCTTCGTCCTGCAGACCCTGACGCGTGCCGGCCAGGGTTGCCTGGACGGTCGCTTCGCCGGGATGATCACCGCCCCCGTACACAAGGGCGTGATCAACGATTCCGGGATCGCCTTTTCCGGGCATACCGAGTTCCTCGCGGACCTGACCCAGACCCAGCAGGTGGTCATGATGCTGGCCACCCGCGGCTTGCGCGTGGCACTGGTGACCACCCATCTGCCGCTGCGGGATATCGCCGATGCGATCACCCCCGAGCGCCTGGAACGGGTCACGCGGATCCTGCATGCCGACCTGCAACAGAAGTTCGGCATCGCCCAGCCGCGAATCCTGGTCTGCGGGCTCAACCCCCATGCCGGCGAAGGCGGCCACCTGGGCCGCGAAGAAATCGACATCATCGAACCTACCCTGGAGCGTCTGCGCCAAGAAGGCATGGACCTGCGTGGTCCGCTGCCGGCCGACACTCTGTTTACCCCCAAATATCTGGAGCACTGCGACGCAGTGCTGGCGATGTACCACGACCAAGGCCTGCCCGTGCTGAAGTACAAAGGCTTCGGCGCCGCCGTCAACGTGACACTAGGCTTGCCGATCATCCGCACCTCAGTCGACCACGGCACCGCCCTGGACCTGGCCGGCAGCGGCAGGATCGATACCGGCAGCCTGCAGGTCGCCCTGGAAACCGCCTACCAGATGGCCGAGAACCGTATATGAGCGAGCAATACCAACACCGGGCGCGCAAGCGCTTCGGTCAGAACTTCCTGCATGACGCTGGCGTCATCGACCGCATCCTGCGGGCCATCAACGCCAAGCCCCAGGACCGCATGCTGGAAATCGGCCCGGGCCAGGGCGCCCTCACCGAGGGCCTGCTGGGCAGCGGCGCGCAACTGGACGTGGTGGAGCTGGACAAGGACCTGGTGCCGATCCTCAACCAGCAGTTCGCTGGCCGCGGCAACTTCAAGCTGCACCAGGGCGATGCCCTGAAGTTCGACTTCAACACCCTGGGTGCCGCGCCAGGCAGCCTGCGGGTGGTGGGCAACCTGCCCTACAACATCTCCACGCCGCTGATCTTCCATTTGCTGCACAACGCCAGCCTGATCCGCGACATGCATTTCATGCTGCAGAAGGAAGTGGTGGAGCGCCTGGCCGCCGGCCCAGGCGGTGGCGACTGGGGCCGCTTGTCGATCATGGTCCAGTACCACTGCCGCGTGGAGCACCTGTTCAATGTCGGCCCTGGCGCCTTCAACCCGCCGCCGAAAGTCGACTCGGCAATCGTGCGCCTGGTGCCCCACGCAGTGCTGCCGCATCCGGCCAAGGACCATCGGTTGCTGGAACGCATCGTTCGCGAAGCCTTCAACCAGCGCCGCAAGACCCTGCGCAACACCCTCAAGGCCCTCCTGAGCAATGCCGAGATCGAAGCCGCCGGCGTCGACGGCAGCCTGCGCCCTGAACAGCTGGACCTGGCCGCGTTCGTGCGCCTGGCCGACCAACTGGCCGACCAGGCCAAGCCCGCCAGCTGAGCAACCCTCCCAGCGCCAGCGGGTAGGACGTCAACCAGGATGTCTGGTGTCCTACCCGCTACTTGACCTAGACTGACCTGCGTCAATCCTGTCCCGCGCCCCGCTTTGCTTTAAAGGCCCTTTGCATGTCCGATCCCCGCTATCAGATCGACGTCAGCGTCGTCACTCGCTTCCTGGCAGACCAGTCGCAACCCGAGCACAACCGTTTCGCCTTCGCCTACACCATCACCGTGCAGAACAACGGCCTGCTGCCAGCCAAGTTGCTGTCCCGGCACTGGGTGATCACCGATGGCGACGGGCACGTGGAAGAGGTACGCGGTGCCGGCGTGGTTGGCCAGCAACCGTTGATCGCCGTCGGCAAGAGCCACACCTACAGCAGCGGCACAGTCATGACCACCCAGGTCGGGAACATGCAGGGCAGCTACCAGATGCTGGCCGAGGACGGCAAACAGTTCGACGCCATCATCGCGCCCTTCCGCCTCGCGGTCCCCGGGGCACTGCACTGATGGCAACCTACGCCGTTGGCGACCTGCAAGGCTGCCTGGAACCGCTGCAGTGCCTGCTGGAGCAGGTAGCCTTCGACCCCACCCGGGACCGCCTGTGGCTGGTCGGCGACCTGGTCAATCGCGGCCCACAGTCCCTGGACACCCTGCGTTATCTCTATTCCATCCGTGAGTCGCTGGTCTGCGTACTGGGCAACCACGACCTGCACCTGCTGGCCGCGTGGCGCAATATCGAGCGCCTGAAGAAGTCCGATACCCTGCGCGAGATCCTGCAGGCCCCGGACTGCGAGGAACTGCTGCAATGGCTGCGCCAGCAGCGGCTGATGCACTACGACGAAACCCGCAACGTCGCCATGGTGCATGCCGGCATCGCTCCGCAATGGTCCCTGAAGAAGGCGCTCAAGTACGCAGCGGAAGTCGAGCAGGCGCTGCGTGACGACAACCTCTTCGAACCCTTCCTGGACGGCATGTACGGCAACGACCCAGCGAAATGGGACAGCGAGCTCAAGGGTGTCACCCGCTTGCGGGTCATCACCAACTACTTCACGCGCATGCGCTTCTGCACCAGCGACGGCAAGCTCGACCTCAAGACCAAGGAGGGCCTGGATACCGCGCCTGCCGGCTATGCCCCCTGGTTCAGCCACAAGGAACGCAAGACCCGGGAGTTGAAGATCATCTTCGGCCACTGGGCGGCCCTGGAAGGCCAGTGCAACGAACCGGGCGTCTTCGCCCTGGACAGCGGTTGTGTCTGGGGCGGCTCCATGACCCTGATGAACGTCGATACCGGCCTGCGCCTGACCTGCGACTGCGATGCCCATGGCCATGCAGCACCCGCCCCCATCCATACCCCGCCCGTCGCCTAGACGGCGCCGAGCCAACCCAGGAGTCCGCCATGAGCGAATTCAAACGCATCCCTCCAGAACAGGCCCAGGCCCTGCGCGAACAAGGCGCCGTCGTGGTGGATATCCGTGACCCTCAAACCTACGCCCTGAACCACATCAGCGGCTCGCTGCACCTGGACAACCACTCCATCTCGGACTTCATTCGCAACGCCGACCTGGACGCCCCGCTGGTGGTGGTGTGCTACCACGGCAACTCCAGCCAGAGCGCTGCGGCCTACCTGGTCAGCCAGGGTTTCTCCGACGTCTACAGCCTCGATGGCGGTTTCGAGCTATGGCGCAGCACCTATCCTGCGGAAACCGCCCGGGACAACGCCGAATAATTTTTTTCCACCGCTCTAGCCCGCGTACTACGCGGGCTGACGCGCCACCAGACGAACGGTAGCGTGTAACTAATCCGCCATCTCGCCTTGACCTCTGCGATTCCGAACTATCCTTAGCCACAGGCCATCCAAATCAGGGGAGAGCCGGTACACCGGCGAGCGGGTCATCGGTACTAGCTTTCAAGCTCGATAGCTTTGAAAGTGTTCTGGGGGGTAAACAGCAACTGGAACTTCATCAGTTGCATGCCAGCACTTGACTGACTGATCCGCGGCCGGCTCCACGTATCGAGCGAGGTGACGTCATGAGTATTTTTAGCCACTTCCAACAACGCTTCGAATCCACGCGCCAGGAAGAGTTTTCCCTGCAGGAATACCTCGAACTGTGCAAAAAGGATCGCAGCGCCTATGCCTCGGCCGCAGAACGCCTGCTATTGGCCATTGGCGAACCAGAGCTGCTGGACACCTCGACCAACTCGAGGCTGTCGCGAATCTTTTCCAACAAAGTGATCCGGCGCTATCCGGCCTTTGAAGACTTCCATGGCATGGAAGAATGCATCGACCAGATCGTTTCCTATTTCCGCCATGCCGCCCAGGGCCTGGAAGAGAAGAAACAGATCCTCTACCTGCTGGGCCCGGTTGGCGGCGGTAAATCGTCCCTGGCCGAAAAGCTCAAGCAACTGATCGAGAAGGTGCCCTTCTACGCCATCAAGGGCTCGCCCGTCTTCGAGTCGCCACTGGGGCTGTTCAACGCCACGGAAGATGGCGCCATCCTCGAGGAAGACTTCGGCATTCCACGGCGCTACCTGAACACCATCATGTCGCCCTGGGCGACCAAGCGCCTGTCGGAGTTCGGTGGCGACATCAGCCAGTTCCGCGTGGTGAAGCTGTATCCATCGATCCTCAACCAGATCGCCGTGGCCAAGACCGAGCCTGGCGACGAGAACAACCAGGACATCTCGGCCCTGGTGGGCAAGGTGGATATCCGCAAGCTCGAGGAGTTCCCGCAGAACGACGCCGATGCCTACAGCTATTCCGGGGCGCTGTGCCGGGCCAACCAGGGTCTGATGGAATTCGTCGAGATGTTCAAGGCCCCCATCAAGGTCCTGCACCCGCTGCTGACCGCGACCCAGGAAGGCAACTACAACAGCACCGAGGGCCTGGGGGCGATTCCGTTCACCGGCATCCTCTTGGCTCACTCTAACGAGTCGGAGTGGCACACCTTCCGCAACAACAAGAACAACGAGGCCTTCATCGACCGGATCTATATCGTCAAGGTGCCGTACTGCCTGCGCGTGACCGACGAAGTGAAGATCTACGACAAGCTGCTGTTCAACAGTTCCCTGGCCAAGGCCCATTGCGCCCCGGACACCCTGAAGATGCTCGCGCAGTTCACCGTGCTCTCGCGCCTCAAGGAGCCGGAGAACTCCAACATCTATTCCAAGATGCGGGTCTACGACGGGGAAAATCTCAAGGACACCGATCCCAAGGCCAAGTCGATCCAGGAATACCGCGACAGCGCCGGTGTCGACGAGGGCATGAACGGCCTGTCGACGCGCTTCGCCTTCAAGATCCTGTCCAAGGTCTTCAACTTCGACCCCCACGAAGTGGCGGCCAACCCGGTACACCTGCTGTATGTGCTGGAGCAGCAGATCGAACAGGAACAGTTCCAGGCTGAAACCCGCGAGCGCTACCTGCGCTTCCTCAAGGAGTACCTGGCGCCGCGCTACATCGAGTTCATCGGCAAGGAAATCCAGACGGCCTACCTGGAGTCCTACAGCGAGTACGGCCAGAACATCTTCGACCGCTACGTGCTGTACGCGGACTTCTGGATCCAGGACCAGGAATACCGCGACCCGGAGACCGGCGAAATCCTCAACCGCGTAGCGCTCAACGAAGAACTGGAAAAAATCGAGAAACCGGCGGGCATCAGCAACCCGAAAGACTTCCGCAACGAGATCGTCAACTTCGTGCTGCGCGCCCGGGCCAACAACAACGGCAAGAACCCCACCTGGCTCAGCTACGAGAAACTGCGGGTGGTCATCGAGAAGAAGATGTTCTCCAACACCGAGGACCTGTTGCCGGTCATCAGCTTCAACGCCAAGGCCAGCAAGGAGGATCAACAGAAACACAACGACTTCGTCACCCGGATGGTGGAGCGTGGCTACACCGACAAGCAGGTACGCCTGCTGTCGGAATGGTACCTGCGGGTCAGGAAATCGCAATAAAGCGGCAAGCGACAAGCCGCAAGCTGCAAGTCGTCCGGCGTCGGGTTCGAACCCGCGCCGCGGCTTGCGGCAGCGGTGGCTGCTCTTTCTTGCAGCTTGAAGCTTGAGGCTTGCGGCTGCATCCAGTCACCGGAGGAATCATGAGCTACGTAATAGACCGACGCCTGAACGGCAAGAACAAGAGCACGGTGAACCGCCAGCGGTTTCTGCGGCGCTACCGCGACCACATCAAGAAGGCCGTCGAGGAGGCCGTCAGCCGCCGCTCCATCACCGACATGGAGCATGGCGAACAGATCAGCATCCCCGGACGAGACATCGACGAACCAGTCCTGCACCACGGACGCGGCGGCAAACAGACCGTCGTGCACCCGGGCAACAAGGAATTCACCGCCGGCGAGCATATCGCCAGGCCCCAAGGGGGTGGCGGAGGCGGCGGGGGCGGCGGCAAGGCCGGTAACTCCGGCGAAGGCATGGACGAGTTCGTCTTCCAGATCACCCAGGAGGAGTTCCTCGAATTCATGTTCGAGGACCTTGAGCTACCCAACCTGGTCAAGCGCAACCTGACCGGCATCGATACCTTCAAGACCGTACGCGCGGGTATCAGCAACGAAGGCAACCCATCGCGGATCAACATCATCCGTACCCTGCGCTCGGCCCATGCGCGGCGCATCGCCCTGTCCGGCAGCAGCCGGGCCAAGCTGCGCGAAGCGAAAGAGGAACTGGCCCGCCTGAAGCGCGAAGAGCCGGACAACTTCGGCGATATCCAGGAACTGGAAGCTGAAATCGAGCGCTTGAGCGCGAGAATTCACCGCGTGCCCTTCCTCGACACCTTCGACCTCAAGTACAACTTGCTGGTGAAGCATCCCAACCCCAGCTCCAAGGCGGTGATGTTCTGCCTGATGGACGTCTCCGGCTCCATGACCCAGGCCACCAAGGACATCGCCAAGCGTTTCTTCATCCTTTTGTACCTGTTCCTCAAGCGCAACTACGACAAGATCGACGTGGTGTTCATCCGCCATCACACCAGCGCCCGGGAAGTGGACGAGGAAGAATTCTTCTACTCACGGGAAACCGGCGGGACCATCGTCTCCAGCGCCCTGAAGCTGATGCAGGAGATCATGGCCGAGCGCTATCCCAGCAACGAGTGGAACATCTACGCCGCCCAGGCCTCCGACGGCGACAACTGGAACGACGACTCGCCCATCTGCCGCGATATCCTGATCAACCAGATCATGCCGTTCGTGCAGTACTACACCTACGTCGAGATCACACCCCGGGAACACCAGGCCCTGTGGTTCGAATATGAACGCATCGCAGAAGCCTTCTCCGAGACTTTCGCGCAGCAACAACTGGTTTCGGCCGGAGATATCTATCCGGTCTTCCGTGAACTCTTCCAGCGCAGGTTAGTGACATGACCGCCAGAGAGCAGAAACGCCAGCCCATCTCCACCGGCTCGGAATGGACCTTCGAGCTGATCCAGGCCTACGACCGCGAAATCAGCCGTATCGCGGCCCGCTATGCCCTGGACACCTACCCCAACCAGATCGAAGTGATCACTGCCGAGCAGATGATGGACGCCTACGCCTCGGTGGGCATGCCCCTGGGTTACCACCACTGGTCCTACGGCAAGCACTTCCTCAGCACCGAGAAATCCTATAGCCGTGGCCAGATGGGCCTGGCCTACGAGATCGTCATCAACTCCGACCCGTGCATCGCCTACCTGATGGAGGAAAACACCATCTGCATGCAGGCCCTGGTGGTGGCCCATGCCTGCTACGGCCACAACAGCTTCTTCAAGGGCAACTACCTGTTCCGCACCTGGACCGACGCCAGTTCGATCATCGACTACCTGGTCTTCGCCAAGCAGTACATCTCGCAGTGCGAGGAACGCCATGGCATCGATGCTGTGGAAGACCTGCTGGACTCCTGCCACGCCCTGATGAACTACGGCGTCGACCGCTACAAGCGGCCTTATCCGATTTCCGCGGAAGAAGAACGGCGCCGGCAGAAAGATCGGGAAGAGCACCTGCAAAAGCAGATCAACGACCTGTGGCGCACCATTCCCAAGAACGCCGACAAGCTCAGCGACAAGGACAACGCACGCTTCCCCGCCGAACCCCAGGAGAACATCCTCTACTTCATCGAGAAACATGCGCCCTTGCTGGAGCCCTGGCAGCGGGAGATCGTGCGCATCGTGCGCAAGATCGCCCAGTACTTCTATCCACAACGCCAGACCCAGGTGATGAACGAGGGCTGGGCCACTTTCTGGCACTACACCCTCATGAACGACCTGTATGACGAGGGCCTGGTCACCGACGGCTTCATGATGGAGTTCCTCGCCTCCCATACCAGCGTGGTGTTCCAGCCGGGCTTCGACAGCCCCTATTACAACGGCATCAACCCCTATGCCCTGGGTTTTGCCATGTATCGCGACATCCGGCGCATGTGCGAGGAGCCCACCGAGGAGGACCGCCGCTGGTTCCCCGAACTGGCCGGCACCGATTGGCTCTCGAGCATCAAGTTCGCCATGAGCAGCTTCAAGGACGAGAGCTTCATCCTGCAGTACCTGTCGCCCAAGGTGATCCGCGACCTGAAGCTGTTCAGCATCCTCGACGACGACCAGCGGGACGACTTGCTGGTCCCGGCGATCCATGACGAAAGCGGCTACCGCATCATCCGCGAGACCCTGGCCGCGCAATACAACCTGGGCAACCGCGAACCCAACGTGCAGATCTGGAGCATCGATCGGCGCGGCGATCGCTCGCTGACACTGCGCCACCAACAGCATGACCGCAAGCCGCTGGGCGACTCCACCGACGAGGTGCTCAAGCACCTGCACCGGCTCTGGGGCTTCGATATTCACCTGGAAACCCTGCAGGGCGACCAGGTGATGAAGACCCACCACGTACCGCCCAGGAACGAGCACGGCGAAAACGACTACGGGCGGCTGGACCTGGCGGTCATCCACCTCTGAGGCCGACGACAAGCCTCCGTTGGCACGACACAAGGGTTATCCTGTCGCGCTAACGGAGGTTTTCTATGCAGATTTACAAAGTCGGTGGCGCGGTACGGGATCGCTTGCTGGGTCGAGCGATCACCGATATCGACTGGGTGGTGGTCGGCGCCAGCGCCCAACAAATGCTCGACCAGGGTTTTCGTCCCGTGGGCGCGGATTTCCCGGTATTCCTGCACCCGCGCACTGGCGAGGAATACGCCCTGGCCCGAACCGAACGCAAGAGCGGGCATGGCTATGGCGGTTTCACCTTCCACGCCAGCCCCGAGGTGACGCTGGAAGAAGACCTGATCCGCCGCGACCTGACCATCAATGCCATGGCCGAGGATGAGCAGGGCAAGATCACCGACCCCTACCACGGCCAGAAGGACCTCGAAGACCGAATTCTTCGCCATGTTTCCCCGGCGTTCGCCGAAGATCCCTTGCGAGTGCTACGGGTTGCCCGCTTCGCCGCCCGCTATGCCGAGCTGGGTTTCAGCGTGGCCCCGCAGACCCTCGACCTGATGCGCCAGCTCAGCCAGTCAGGCGAGCTACAGGCCCTGACAGCGGAGCGCAGCTGGAAGGAGATTTCCCGCGCCCTGATGGAGGATCAGCCCCAGGTGTTCATCCAGGTGCTGCGCGAGTGCGGTGCCCTGGCGGTGCTGATGCCAGAGGTCGATGCGTTGTTCGGCGTGCCGCAACCGCCGGCCCATCATCCGGAAGTGGACACCGGCCTGCACATCCTCAGCGTCTTGCAACAAGCAGCCCTGCATCGGCAGCCATTGAGCGTGCGCTGGGCCTGCCTGCTGCACGACCTCGGCAAGGGCGTCACTCCCGAGGAGCAATGGCCACGGCATATTGGCCATGAGCAGGCAGGCCTCGAACTGATCAAGGCACTCAACGAGCGCTTCAAGGCTCCCCGGGAATGCCAGGAGCTGGCCTTGCTGGTAGGCCAGTACCACACCCATGGGCATCGCGCCCGGGAGCTCAAGGCCTCGACCTTGCTGGAACTGCTGCAGCACTTCGATATTTTCCGGCGCCCCCAGCGCTTCGAGGAATTCATCGCCGCCTGCGAAATGGACGCCCGTGGCCGCCAGGGCCTGGAATCACGACCTTATCCACAGGCCGACTACCTGCGTGGCGCAGCCAATGCCGCACGCTCGGTGGCCGTGCAACCGTTGCTGGAACAAGGATTCAAGGGGCCGGAACTGGGCGAGGCCTTGCGCCTTGCACGCCTGAAAGCGATCAAGGCCTACAAGGAATAGCACGCTGCTTGAAAGCCTGCGGGCGAGGTCTTGTGCCTTGCCCGCCGGTCAAGGGGACCCTACAGATCCGGGGGGGTCAGTTGCTGGCCGCGCCATTCGAAGGGCACGGGCGCCAGCACCTGGTCTATCTGCGCTTGCCGCCAGAGTTCCGCCAGGCTCTTGCCGGCCAATGGATGAACACGTTCTGGAGCCATCAGCGACAACGGCCACAGCACGAAGGCATTCTTCAGGATTTCTGCGCGAGGCAATACCAGGCCATCGAAGTTGCCGGTCAGGTCGCCGTACAGCAGCACGTCGATATCCAGCGGCAGGCCCTTGCGGTCCGGTGCATAGCGGCCGTTGTCCGCCTCGATGAACTTGAGCCGCCGATCGAGCTCGATCAAGGGCAAGTAGGTGAAGGCCGACACCACCAAATTGAAGAACGGGCCGCTCTTGATGCCCACCGCCTGGCTTTCGAACACCGCTGAACAGCGCATGTCCACCAGGAACCCGGCCAGTGCATCGAGCCCGGCACGCAAATGGGTTTCACGCTCGATATTGCTACCAAGCCCTAGGAATACCTGAGTCAGCGACATCCGCGCTCGATCTCCACGCCCACGCCCTTGGCAGCCGGGACAGCGCCTGGCTTGGTCAGCTTCAAGCGCAGCCAGGGAATGTTGAACTCGCTCATCAACACCTCGGCGAGACGCTCGGCAAAGGTCTCCACCAACTGGTACTGGGCCTGCTCGGCAAACGCCTGGATCCTTGTCGAAACGCTGGCGTAATCCAGCGCCAGGGTCAGGTCATCGCCTGCTGCGGCCGGGCGGTTGTCCCAGGCAAAGCTCAGATCAAGACGCAGGCACTGGCGGATCCCCCGCTCCCAGTCATAGGCGCCAATCACGGTGTCCACTTCCAGTCCTTCGATAAACACTCTGTCCAAGCACTCTTCTCCGCAGCACGACAAGGGCGCAATGCCCCGTTAGAATCAGGGCGTCCTCGCCCGGAATAGTTAGCATGTTTTGGTTACTGGCGATTCTCGCCTACCTGCTCGGCTCTCTGTCCTTCGCCATCCTGCTCAGCCGCCTCACGGGCAATCCCGACCCGCGCATGAGCGGTTCCGGCAATGCCGGCGCCACCAACATGCTGCGACTGGCCGGCAAGAAGCTCGCCATCCTGACCCTGCTGGGGGATCTGTGCAAAGGCCTGGTGCCTGTGCTGATCGCCAGCCTCGCAGGGCTTTCGTTGCAGCAACAGGCTTGGATCGGACTCTATGCCGTGCTCGGCCACCTGTTCCCGCTGTATTTCCGTTTTCGCGGCGGCAAGGGCGTCGCCACCGCCGCCGGCATGCTGCTGGGGCTGTATCCACCCGCAGCCCTGGTCGCCATCGCCGCCTGGGTCCTGACCTTCTACCTCACCCGCACCAGCTCGCTGGCGGCGCTCATCGCCACGCCCCTGAGCCTGCCGCTGCTGGCCTGGCAGGAGCCCGAGGCGCTGTTGCCGATGAGCGTGCTCACGCTGCTGATCGTCTGGCGCCACCGCGGCAATTTACGCGACCTGTTCGCCGGGCGCGAACGGCATTTTTGAATCCCGCAGGTAAAAAACCTTCAGCTTGCCACCTGGCGCAGCGACATCAGATGGCCGACAACTGCTCCATCGGCCAACGCGCCTGCACAGTGATCGCCAGGCCTTCCTGTTGCCCGGCCTGCAGCCGCTGGCAACCAGCGAAGGCGATCATCGCGCCGTTGTCGGTACAGAATTCGGGGCGTGCGTAGAACACGTTGCCTTTCATCTCGCCAAGCATATTCTCCAGGGAAGCCCGCAGCGCCTTGTTGGCGCTCACGCCCCCGGCGATCACCAGGCTCTTGAGGCCGGTCTGCTTCAGGGCGCGCTTGCACTTGATGGTCAGAGTGTCCACCACCGCTTGCTGGAACGCGAGGGAGATGTCGCAACGGGTTTGCTCGCCGTCGTCCCCAGCGCTGACGCACTGCTGCCAGGTGTTCAGGGCAAAGGTCTTGAGGCCGCTGAAGCTGAATTCCAGGCCAGGACGATCGGTCATGGGCCGTGGGAAGACGAAGCGCCCCGGCACACCCTGGGTGGCCAGGCGGGCGATTTCCGGACCGCCCGGATAGTTCAGGCCGATCAGCTTGGCTGTCTTGTCGAAAGCTTCTCCGGCGGCGTCATCCAGGCTCTCGCCCAGCAGCTCGTATTTGCCGATGCCGTCGACCCGGACCAGCTGGGTATGACCGCCGGATACCAACAAGGCGACGAACGGAAACTGCGGCGGCTGGGCTTCCAGCATTGGCGCCAGCAGGTGCCCTTCCATATGATGCACACCCAGGGCCGGAATGCCCCAGGCGAAGGCCAGCGCCTGGGCGCAGGAAGCACCCACCAGCAGCGCCCCCACCAGGCCTGGGCCAGCGGTGTAGGCAATGGCGTCGATCTCGGTGGGCACGCAGTCGGCCTGCGCCAGAACCTGGCGGATCAACGGCAGCATGCGCTTGACGTGGTCACGGGAGGCCAGCTCAGGCACCACGCCACCATAGACGCGATGCAGGTCGATCTGACTGAACAGCGCGTCGGCCAGCAGGCCCCGCTCGCTGTCGTAGAGCGCGACGCCGGTTTCGTCGCAGGAAGTTTCTAATCCCAGTACTAGCATGGGTTTGCGCCTTGCAGAGGCTGAATTCGAAGGCGCGCATGATAGTCGCCACTCCCTCGCCCGACCAGCGGTTTTCGATCAGAGGCTTTGCATTCCTGGCGGCGAGGGGTTAACATCCGCAACCCTTAAAAACCGACGATCTCAGCCGCGATTTTATTGCGACGAGAACGTTGACCCCGGTAATGAATGAAGGTAGCTCTGGATGCCAGCCGTCAAAGTTAAAGAGAACGAACCCTTCGACGTAGCTCTGCGTCGTTTCAAGCGCTCCTGCGAAAAAGCCGGTGTTCTGGCTGAAGTTCGTAGCCGCGAATTTTATGAGAAGCCGACTTCCGAGCGTAAGCGCAAAGCAGCTGCTGCTGTTAAGCGTCACGCCAAGAAAGTTCAGCGCGAACAGCGCCGCGCCGTACGCCTGTACTAATACACAGACGTTCGCTGCAAGCTTCTGCCAAGCCCGGCCTCTCGCCGGGCTAATGGCATTTGCGGATCACGCTTGATGCTTCATCGTCGAAGTCGCCCTGGCGACCAAGACAAATCTGCTTCACCACGTCAGACCTGGCTAATGCCAGCGGTGCACGTCTCTTCTGACGAGCCTTCCAAGGCTACTGACGAGCACACCTTTTAATGATTCCTGCAGACACCCAGCCCAAGGCGCCCTCCTCGATGCTCGCCCGGTGGCCGCTGCCGGACTCGGCGCAACACCTTCAGATAGTCGAATACTGATTACGATTAACGTCAGTGGACGCTCGGCAGATACACTTCCTGACTGCGATCACGCCGAAATCCCGGGTCGAGCCGTGCATTCCTCATGCCTTGCCGCCCCTGATCCCTCGACTGCATCGCCAGGGCTATTTTTCCGCGCAGTGATGACGAGAACGCCATGGCCGGGCTCATTCCCCAGAGTTTCATCGACGACCTCCTGAACCGCACCGACATCGTCGATGTCGTCAGCTCGCGCCTGCAGATCAAGAAAGCCGGCAAGAACTACACCGCCTGCTGCCCGTTCCACAAGGAAAAGACCCCTTCGTTCAGCGTCAGCCCCGACAAGCAGTTCTACTACTGCTTCGGCTGCGGCGCCGGCGGCAACGCCCTCGGCTTCATCATGGACCACGACAACCTGGACTTCCCCCAGGCCGTCGAGGAACTGGCGAAAGCCGCAGGCATGGAGATCCCCCGCGAAGAAAGCGGGCGCGGCCAGCGCAAGCCCCGCCAGCCTACCGACTCACCGCTGTACCCGTTGCTCACCGCAGCGGCCGACTACTACCGCCAAGCCCTCAAGAGCCATCCCGCGCGCAAGGCGGCCGTGGACTACCTCAAGGGACGCGGCCTCACCGGCGAAATCGCCCGGGACTTCGGCCTGGGGTTCGCCCCGCCCGGCTGGGACAACCTGTTCAAGCACCTGAGCAGCGATACGCTGCAACAAAAGGCCATGATCGACGCCGGCCTGCTGATCGAGAATGCCGAGACCGGCAAGCGCTACGACCGCTTTCGCGACCGGGTGATGTTCCCCATCCGCGATACCCGCGGTCGGATCATCGCCTTCGGCGGCCGGGTCCTGGGCGACGACAAGCCCAAGTACCTGAACTCCCCGGAAACCCCAGTGTTCCACAAGGGACAAGAGCTCTACGGCCTGTTCGAAGCACGCAAGAACAATCGCAACCTCGAGGAAATCATCGTCGTCGAGGGCTACATGGACGTGATCGCGCTGGCCCAGCAAGGCCTGCGCAACGCGGTCGCAACCCTGGGCACCGCCACCAGCGAAGAACACCTCAAGCGCCTGTTCCGCATAGTGCCCAGCGTGCTGTTCTGCTTCGACGGCGACCAGGCCGGACGCAAGGCCGCCTGGCGCGCGCTGGAGTCAGCCCTGGGCTCGCTGCAGGACGGGCGCCGTGCACGCTTCCTGTTCCTGCCCGAGGGAGAAGACCCGGATACCCTGGTCCGCTCGGAAGGCACCGATGCCTTCCAGGCCCGGATCAACCAGCACGCCCAGCCGCTGGCCGACTACTTCTTCCAGCAATTGATCGAGGAAGCAGATCCGCGCTCGCTGGAAGGCAAGGCCCACCTGGCGACGCTGGCCGCCCCGCTGATCGAGAAGATCCCCGGCGCCAACCTGCGGATCCTGATGCGCCAGCGCCTCACCGAAATCACCGGCCTGACCAATGAAACGGTCAACCAGCTGGCGCACAACCCCATGCCGGAAGCCACGCCGACCTACGACGCAGGCATCGACTACGACGGCATGCCGGACTACGCCGACTACCACCATGAACCTCAGCAGGAAGCCTATGCTCCCCAGCAGGAGTGGGCGCCGAAGAAGAACGGTGGCGGCAAGAAATGGGAAAACAAGCCGTGGGACAAGAACGGCAAGGGCAGGCGAGACCGCGACCAGCCACGGGCCCCGCGCGTTCCCGCAGCGGTGGAGCCGCCAACCCTGGCCGCACTGCGGACCCTGTTGCATCACCCGCAACTGGCAGAAAAAGTTGAAGATGCCGGGCACTTTGCCGATGACGACAACACCAACACCCAGTTGCTGGTGGCCCTGATCGAAGCCGTGCAGAAAAATCCTAAGCTACGCTCTATTCATCAGTTGATGGCGCGCTGGCACGGCACCCAGCAGGGAAACCTGCTCACCGCCCTGGCGGAAAAAGAGTGGTTGATCGACGGAGATAACCTTGAACAACAGTTTTTCGACACCATTAATAGCTTGTCCGCCCGCCAACGCGAGCGTGTTTTAGAACAACTTCTCAGGAAATCGCGTCAAAGCGAGCTCAGCAGTGAAGAGAAAAAACAGCTGGTGGAGCTTCTAAGACGCAATGTTCCCGCATCAAACCCGACCTCAACTGGCGCGTGAGGTCATAGCTCGGGTATAATCCTCGGCTTGTTTTTTGCCCGCCAAGACCTTCAGTGGATAGGGTGTTATGTCCGGAAAAGCGCAACAGCAGTCTCGCCTCAAAGAGTTGATCAGCCGTGGACGTGAGCAGGGTTACCTGACTTACGCGGAGGTCAACGACCACCTGCCGGAGGATATTTCAGATCCGGAACAGGTGGAAGACATCATCCGCATGATCAACGACATGGGGATCAACGTATTCGAGAGTGCTCCGGATGCGGATGCCCTTTTGTTGGCCGAAGCCGATACCGACGAAGCAGCAGCTGAAGAAGCCGCCGCAGCGTTGGCGGCTGTGGAAACCGACATCGGTCGCACTACCGACCCGGTGCGCATGTACATGCGCGAAATGGGCACCGTAGAGCTGCTCACTCGCGAAGGCGAAATCGAAATCGCCAAGCGTATCGAAGAGGGTATCCGTGAAGTGATGGGCGCCATCGCGCACTTCCCTGGCACGGTTGATCACATCCTCTCCGAATACACTCGCGTCACCACCGAAGGTGGCCGCCTGTCTGACGTTCTCAGCGGTTATATCGACCCGGACGACGGCATCACGCCGCCTGCCGCCGAGGTACCGCCGCCTGTCGACACCAAGTCGGCAAAAGAAGACGACGACAGCGAAGACGAAGACGGTGAAGCCTCCGATGACGAGGAAGAAGCCGAAAGCGGTCCTGATCCGGTCGTCGCAGCCCAGCGCTTCGGCGCCGTGGCCGACCAGCTGGAAGTCACCCGCAAGGCGCTGAAAAAGCACGGCCGCGAGAACAAGCAGGCTATCGCCGAGATGCTCGCCCTGGCCGAGCTGTTCATGCCGATCAAACTGGTGCCCAAGCAATTCGAGGCCCTGGTCGAGCGTGTACGCAGCGCCCTGGATTGCCTGCGTCAGCAAGAACGCGCCATCATGCAACTGTGCGTGCGTGACGCTCGCATGCCGCGTGCCGACTTCCTGCGCCAGTTCCCGGGCAACGAAGTGGACGAAAGCTGGACCGACGCCCTGGCCAAAGGCAAGAGCAAGTACGCCGAGGCCATCGCTCGCCTGCAGCCGGATATCGTCCGTTGCCAGCAGAAGCTGACCGCCCTGGAAGCCGAGACCGGCCTGAAGATCCTCGAGATCAAGGAAATCAACCGTCGCATGTCGATCGGCGAGGCCAAGGCCCGTCGCGCGAAGAAAGAGATGGTTGAAGCCAACCTGCGTCTGGTGATCTCCATCGCCAAGAAGTACACCAACCGTGGCCTGCAATTCCTCGACCTGATCCAGGAAGGCAACATCGGCTTGATGAAAGCGGTGGACAAGTTCGAGTACCGTCGTGGCTACAAGTTCTCGACCTACGCCACCTGGTGGATTCGCCAGGCGATCACCCGCTCGATTGCCGACCAGGCCCGCACCATCCGTATTCCGGTGCACATGATCGAGACGATCAACAAGCTCAACCGTATTTCCCGGCAGATGCTGCAGGAAATGGGTCGCGAACCGACTCCGGAAGAGCTGGGTGAACGCATGGAAATGCCTGAGGACAAGATCCGCAAGGTATTGAAGATCGCCAAGGAGCCGATCTCCATGGAAACCCCGATCGGCGACGATGAAGACTCCCATCTGGGCGACTTCATCGAGGACTCGACCATGCAGTCCCCGATCGACGTGGCCACCGTCGAGAGCCTGAAGGAAGCCACCCGCGACGTGCTTTCCGGTCTCACCGCCCGCGAAGCCAAGGTGCTGCGCATGCGTTTCGGCATCGATATGAACACCGACCATACCCTCGAGGAAGTCGGCAAGCAGTTCGACGTGACCCGCGAGCGGATCCGTCAGATCGAAGCCAAGGCACTGCGCAAGCTGCGCCACCCGACGCGAAGCGAGCATCTGCGCTCCTTCCTCGACGAGTAACACCAAGACCCCCAGCCCTGCTGGGGGTTTTGCTTTCTGTAGCCTCCCTGCGCCGATACCCCGTCTACACTCGAAGCATTCTCCCGTTCCCCCACAACGAGACGGTTATGCCCAGACTGTCGGCCATGCTTCTGCTGGCGTTGCTTACCTGGACCGCAACGGCTGGCGCGCTAACTCTTACCGATGAAGAACGTAGCTGGCTCAAGTCCCACCCGGAACTGCGCTTGGGCGTGGATGCCTCCTGGCCACCTTTCGAGTATCGGGACGAGGAAGGTCGCTACCAGGGCCTGGCAGCGGACTATATCCAGCTGATCCAGGAACGCCTCTCCATCAGCCTCAAGCCCGTGGAACCGGCCAGCTGGACCGCCGTGCTGGAAGATGCCCGGCAAGGCAAGCTGGACCTGCTGCCCGGGATCATGTCGACCCCCGAACGCCAAAGCTACATGGCCTTCACCCGGCCCTACCTGGACTTCCCCATCGTGATCCTGGCCCACAAGGGCGGCGCCCAGCCCCGCAATCTCGAAGACTTGTACGGGCTCAAAGTGGCCGTGGTGGAGAACTACGCGCCCCACGAGCTGCTGCGCTCCCATCACCCTGACCTGAACCTGGTGGCCCTGCCCAACGTCAGCTCGACCCTGCAAGCGCTGGCCACCGATAAGGTGGACGCGGTAGTGGGTGACCTGGCTTCCAGCGTCTGGAGCCTGCGCCAGCTCAAGCTCGAGGGCCTCTACGTCAGCGGTGAGACCCCTTACCGCTATCAACTGGCCATGGCCGTGCCGAAAGAGAGCAAGATCATCCTGGTAGGCATTCTCGACAAGGTCCTCGCCGATCTCAGCCCGGACGAAATCAGCGCTATCCAGCAGCGCTGGGTCGGCAGCGTGCTCGACCACCGCACATTCTGGCGAGATGTGCTGGTCTATGGCCTGCCGGGGCTGCTGCTGTTGGTCACAGTACTGGCCGTGGTAATCCGCATAAACCGCCGCCTGAGCTCGGAAATCTCCCGCCGGGTAGCCCTGGAGCAGGAACTGCGCAGCAGCGAATACCACTACCGCAGCCTGGTGGAGAGCCTCTCGGCCATCGCCTGGGAGGCCCGCGTCAGCGATTTCACCTACAGCTATGTCTCACCCCATGCCGAGCCGCTGCTGGGCTATCCCCTGGCCCACTGGCTGGTTCCCGGCTTCTGGCGCAACATCATCCACCCCGCCGACCTGACTCGCGCCCAGGCGTTCTGCGATCACGAACTCGAGGCCGGACGCGACCACAGCCTCGACTACCGGGTGATCGCCGCCGATGGCCGCTGCCTCTGGGTCCGGGATATCGTCAGCCTGATCGAGCACGGCCACGAACCGGTGATGCGCGGCCTGATGATCGACATCAGCGAGGCCAAGCACACCGAGGAAGCCCTGCGCCTATCCGAACAGAAATTCGCCTCGGTGTTCCAGCAATGCCCCGACCTCCTGGTGATCGCCCGCTTGTCGGACGGCTGCCTGCTGGAGGTGAACAAGGCCTTCGAGGAACAGATCGGCCTGAGCGCCGCGCAAGTGATAGGCCAGACCGCCACGCAACTGAACATATGGGGCATCCCCGGGGTCGGTCCCAGCCTGCTGCAGCGCTTGCAGGCCGGTAGCATCCGCAACCTGGAGATGCCCTTCCGGCGGCACAACGGCCAGTTGTTCACCGGGCTGATCTCCGCCGAGCCCTTCGACCTCGACACCACCCCGGCACTGGTCGTGGTAGTGCGCGACATCAGCCCGCTCAAGGAAACCCAGCAACGGCTGCAGACCTCCGAGGAAAAGTTCGCCAAGGCCTTCCACGCCTCCCCGGACGGCCTGCTACTGAGCCGACAACGCGATGGCCTGCTGCTGGAGGTCAACGAGGGTTTCAGCCGCATCACCGGTTTCAACAGCGCCATGTCCCTGGATCGCTCGACCCTTGACCTGGGAATCTGGGTCAACCTCAACGAACGCAAGCAGTTGCTCGATCTATTGCAACGGGACGGATTCGTCCGAGACTTCACCTGCCATATCCGCCGCAGCGATGGCCAGGTACGGCTTTGCGAAGTCTCCAGCCGCCCCCTGCCCATCGGCGAAGACGACTGCATGCTGACCATCGCCCGGGACATCACCGACCGCCACCTGATGCAGGAAAAGCTGCAACAGGCCGCCACGGTCTTCGAGAGCACCGCCGAAGGCGTGATGATCACCGACACCCAGCAGCGCATCAGCGCGGTCAACCGCGCTTTCAGCGAGATCACCGGCTACAGCGAGAGCGAAGCCCTTGGCCACACTCCGCGCCTGCTGGCCTCGGGGCTGCACGACAGCGCCTTCTACGCGGCGATGTGGCACCAGCTGACCCTGGAAGGGCACTGGCAAGGCGAGATATCCAACCGCCGCAAGAACGGCGAGCTGTACCCCAACTGGCTGACGATCAACGCGGTACGCAACCAGGAACACCAGACCACCCACTTCGTCGCGGTGTTCGCCGACATCTCCAGCCTCAAGCACGCCCAGGCAAGGCTCGACTACCAGGCCCACCACGATCCGCTGACTGGCCTGCCCAATCGCACCCTGTTCGAAAGCCGGCTGCTGGCGGCGCTCGATAGCCAGCAGGACAGCGGCGGCCAGGGCGCGGTGCTGTTCCTCGACCTGGATCGCTTCAAGCACATCAACGACAGCCTCGGCCACCCGGTGGGCGACCTGCTGCTCAAGGGCATCGCCGTGCGGCTCAAGGAGCAACTGCGCGACATCGATACCGTGGCCCGCCTGGGCGGGGACGAATTCATCATCCTGCTCCCCGGCCTGCACCAGCCCAGCGACGCCGACTACATCGCCAGCAAGCTGTTGAACTGCTTCACCGCGCCATTCCAGGCCGGCGAACACGAGTTCTTCATCAGCGCCAGCATCGGTACCAGCCTGTACCCCAAGGACGGCTGCGACGTCGCCACCTTGATCAAGAACGCCGATGCCGCCATGTACCGCTCCAAGGCCAAGGGACGTAACCGCGTGGAACGCTACACCCGCGAACTGACCGCCCAGGCCAGCGAGCGCGTGGCCCTGGAACATGAACTGCGACGCGCCATCGAACGCAACGAACTGACCCTGTACTTCCAACCCAAGATCAGCCTCGGCAACCATGAACTGGTCGGCGCCGAAGCCCTGATTCGCTGGCGCAACCCGAACTTCGGCGAAGTTGCGCCCGAACACTTCATCCCGCTGGCCGAGGAAAACGGCTTGATCCTGCCGATTGGCGACTGGGTGCTGGAACAGGCCTGCCTGCATCTTCAACACTGGAACCAGCACTATGAAAGCTTCGGCCCACTGTCGGTCAACCTGGCCGGCGCCCAACTGCGCCAACCCGGCCTGCTGGACCGCATCGAACAGTTGCTGCGCGACCACGACCTGCAACCCGGGCTGCTGCAATTGGAGATCACCGAAAACTTCATCATGAGCCAGGCCGAAGAGGCACTGGAGGTCCTGCACCAACTCAAGCGCCTGGGCGTGCAACTGGCCATCGACGACTTCGGCACCGGCTATTCATCCCTGAGCTACCTCAAGCGCCTGCCGCTGGACTTCCTCAAGATCGACCAGTCGTTCGTCCGCGGCCTGCCGGACGACCCCCACGACGTGGCGATCGTGCGCGCCATCATCGCCCTGGGTCGCAGCATGCAATTCACGGTGATCGCCGAAGGCGTGGAGAACCAGGAACAGCAAGCCTTCCTCGCCCTGGAAGGCTGTGAACAGATCCAGGGCTACATCGTCAGCCTGCCGCTGGAAGCCGAAGAGTTCTGCACGCGCTTCCTGCAGATCCGCGTTTCCGGTTTTTCGGATAGCACAGCCGAGAAACCATCGTTATAATCCGCCGCCTACTGAGGGCCTATAGCTCAGTTGGTTAGAGCAGAGGACTCATAATCCTTTGGTCCACGGTTCAAGTCCGTGTGGGCCCACCAAGCATGAAAACCGCGCATTGCGCGGTTTTTTTATGCCTGCGGACCAGCTCCATACCCGAGCCATCGAATCGCCAGCTTAAATCCCGCTGTTTTCCCGCCGTCATATCGATGTCCAACCAGGACAAAAGACACCCTGTTGTCTTTCACGATAAGAAAGGGATCTATCGATGGTTGAGATTACGCGCCGATCACTGGTGGGACTCGCCTCCGCCTTGCCGTTGCTTGGACTACCAGGATGGAGCCGGGCCGCCGAGCCCGCCGCACCGCCCCTCCAATCGCCTTCCGGCGATGTCCTGATCAACTTCAACGAGAGCCCCTGGGGCCCCTCTCCCGCCAGCCGCCAGGCCATGCAGCAAGGCATCGCCATCAGCGGTCGCTATCCCTACAAGATCCAGTACCGGCTCAACGCGCTGTTCGCCCTCCAGCAGGGCATTCCCGAGGATCATGTGCAGAGCTTCTGCGGCTCCAAGGCAGCATTGCAGCATGCGGTCATGGCTTTCACCCAGGACGCCAGCCTGGTCATGGCCACCCCCTCCTACGAGGCTCCCAGGGAAGCTGCCGAGGGATGCCAGGCCAAGGTGCATGAGGTACCGCTGGACGCCAACCACGCCCACGATCTGCAGGCGATGCTCGCCGTCGACCCGGCGCCGGGCCTGCTCTACCTGTGCAACCCCAACAACCCCACCGGCACCCTGACGCCACGCAAGGCCATCGAACAGGCCCTGGCGCGCCTGCCCAAGGGCACGGTCATGCTGATCGACGAGGCCTACATCGACTTCTCCACGGCCAGCACCTGCATCCCGCTGGTCAAGGAACACCCGCAACTGCTGGTGCTGCGCACCTTCTCCAAGATCTACGGCATGGCCGGGGCTCGCTTGGGGCTAGCTGTGGGCCAGCCGGCGCTGCTCGAGCGCCTGGAAACCTACGGCGGCTACAACGTACCGGCGGCATCGACCTTGCTGGGAGGGCTGGCCAGCCTGGAAGACCCGAAGCTGCTGGGCGAGCGCAAGCGGCACAACCAGCAACTGCGCGACCAAACCATCGCCTGGCTGCAGCAACGCGGATTCAACTGCACCGCCTCCCAGGCCAACTGCTTCATGGTCGATGTCCGGCGTCCGGCCCAGGAAGTGGTGGATGCCCTGGCGGCACGCCAGGTAAAGATCGGCCGGGTCTGGGACAGCTGGCCGAACTGGGCACGGGTCAGCATCGGCGACGAACAGGACATGCAGCGCTTTCGCCACGCCTTCGCCCAGGTCATTCCCGCCTGAGCCCACGCCGCCCAGGACCCAGTCCGGGCAGCGAGCGGCGGACCGTGGGAGACGCTAACATGTGCGCTCCCCGACCACCGCGCTGGAGCCCATCTTGTCCGATAGCCGCCCTCCCGTTCTCGACGAAGTCGACCGCCAGCTGATCGCCGCCTTGCAGATCAACGCACGTGAAAGCGTGGCCATGCTGGCGCGGCAATTGGGCATCGCCCGCACCACCGTGACCTCGCGCCTGGCACGCCTGGAGAAGACCCGGGTGATCACCGGCTACGGCGTGCGCCTGGGCCAGCGGGTGGTCGATGGCGGGCTGCAAGCCTATGTCGGCATCAAGGTCCAGCCACGCTCCGGCAAGGAAGTCTTGCGTCGCCTGAGCGGCATGGCCCAGGTCCAGCAGCTGTGCGCGGTCAGTGGCGAATTCGACTACGTGGCCTGGCTGCGCACCGAATCCCCGGAGCAACTGGACCAGTTGCTGGACCAGATCGGCAGCATCGATGGCGTGGAAAAGACCACCACCTCGATCATCCTCAGCAGCAAGATCGATCGCGGGCACGCACTGTGACAAGCAGTTCGTCACTCTGAACACAGATTTCGTCATATTGAAAAATAACAATGCATAACGACGACAGTTTGCGTCTTATTTACGAGTTTCCCCCTCTCTAGAATGGCTGCCATCTTTTCCTATACTCAGCATTCCGCTGAGCCGCCCGCCAAGGTCAGCCATGAACAAGAACAATCGCCATCCTGCAGACGGCAAGAAACCGATCACCATCTTCGGCCCGGACTTCCCTTTCGCCTTCGATGACTGGATCGAGCATCCCGCCGGCCTGGGCAGCATTCCAAAGGCCCAGCACGGCGCCGAAGTGGCGATCGTCGGCGCCGGCATCTCCGGGCTGGTTGCAGCCTATGAATTGATGAAGATGGGCCTCAAGCCGGTGGTCTACGAAGCATCGAAAATGGGCGGCCGCCTGCGTTCGGAAACCTTCGAAGGCGCCGACGGCATCATCGCCGAGCTGGGTGGCATGCGCTTCCCGGTGTCCAGCACCGCCTTCTACCACTACGTCGACAAGCTCGGCCTGGAAACCCGCCCCTTCCCCAACCCGCTGACGCCAGCCTCGGGCAGCACCGTGGTCGACCTGGAAGGCACTAGCCACTACGCCGAGAAGATGGACGACCTGCCGGAGATCTTCCGCGAAGTGGCCCGGGCCTGGGCCGACGCCCTGGAAGACGGCGCACGCTTCTCACAGATCCAGGACGCCATCCGCGAGCGCGATACGCTCAAGCTCAAGGCCCTGTGGGACGAGCTGGTACCCAAATGGGACGACCGCACCTTCTATGACTTCGTCGCCACCTCCAAGGCGTTCTCGCAGCTGTCCTACCGCCACCGCGAGATCTTCGGCCAAGTGGGCTTCGGCACCGGTGGCTGGGACTCGGACTTCCCCAACTCCATGCTGGAAATCTTCCGCGTGGTGATGACCAACTGCGACGACCACCAGCACCTGGTGGTGGGCGGCGTCGAGCAAGTGCCTCGCGGCATCTGGAGCCACGTTCCGGAAAAATGCGCCCACTGGCCGGCCGGCACCTCCCTGGCCAAGCTGCACAACGGCGCACCGCGTCCCGGTGTGAAGAAGATCGCCCGCGCCGCCGATGGCACCTTCGCCGTCACCGACTACTGGGGCGATACCCGCCACTACGCGGCGGTGTTGGCCACTTGCCAGACCTGGCTGCTGACCACCCAGATCGAGTGCGAGGAAGCGCTGTTCTCGCAGAAGATGTGGATGGCCCTGGACCGCACCCGCTACATGCAATCGTCGAAGACGTTCGTCATGGTCGACCGGCCATTCTGGAAGGACAAGGACCCGCAGACCGGCCGCGACGTGATGAGCATGACCCTCACCGACCGCCTGACTCGCGGCACCTACCTGTTCGACAACGGCGACGACAAGCCCGGGGTGATCTGCCTGTCCTACTCCTGGATGAGCGATGCCATGAAGATGCTGCCGCACCCAGTGGAAAAGCGCGTGCAGCTTGCGCTGGACGCATTGAAGAAGGTCTACCCGAAGGTCGACATCGCCGGCCACGTCATCGGCAACCCGATCACCGTCTCCTGGGAGGCCGACCCGCACTTCCTCGGCGCCTTCAAGGGCGCGCTGCCGGGCCACTACCGCTACAACCAGCGGATGTATGCGCACTTCATGCAGGACGACATGCCGGCCGAACAGCGCGGCATCTTCATCGCCGGCGACGACGTCTCCTGGACCCCGGCCTGGGTCGAGGGTGCGGTGCAGACTTCGCTCAACGCCGTGTGGGGCATCATGAAGCACTTCGGCGGCGCCTCTCATCCGGAGAATCCGGGACCGGGCGATGTGTTCAACCAGATCGGCCCTATTGCCCTGGCCGACTGAGCCATACCGGGCCGGGCCGGCGCCTGCAAAGGCACCATCCGCATCTGGCCCGAGTCTGCGGTAGCGGCGAAGATAGCCGCTATCGCAAGTCAGAGGAGTGAAGAACATGCGCGTCGCCTTGTATCAGTGCCCACCACTGCCGCTGGATGTGGCCGGCAACCTGCAACGCCTGCACCAGGTGGCCATGCAGGCCACCGAGGCCGACCTACTGGTGCTGCCGGAGATGTTCCTCAGCGGCTACAACATCGGTCCCGAGGCCGTCGGCGCCCTGGCCGAGGCCCAGGATGGCCCGGCCGCCCAACGGATCGCCGCCATCGCCCAGGCCGCCGGCATGGCGATTCTCTACGGCTATCCGGAGCGTGACGCCGACGGCCGGATCTACAACGCCGTGCAGTTGATCGACGCCAACGGCCAGCGCCTGTGCAATTACCGCAAGACCCATCTGTTCGGTGACCTGGACCACTCGATGTTCAGCGCCGGCGCAGACGACTTCCCCCTGGTGGAACTCAACGGCTGGAAGCTCGGCTTCCTGATCTGCTACGACATCGAGTTCCCGGAGAATGCCCGGCGCCTGGCCCTGGCGGGCGCCGAGCTGATCCTGGTGCCGACGGCGAACATGATTCCCTACGACTTCGTCGCCGACGTGACCATTCGTGCCCGAGCCTTCGAGAACCAATGCTACGTGGCCTACGCCAACTACTGCGGCCGCGAGGAACAGATCCGCTATTGCGGCCAGAGCAGCATCGCCGCTCCGGATGGCAGCCGGATCGCCCTGGCCGGGCTGGACGAGACCTTGATCATCGGCACCCTGGACCGCGACTTGATGAACGAATCCCGGACCCTGAATCGCTACCTGGCCGATCGTCGCCCCGAACTTTACGCAGCGCTGGGCAAGCGCTGATCCGGGGATATCCGCTAGCATGGGCGCCTCTCTGTCCTGGATGTGCCCATGCCTGCGCCGAACCACCCCCTGCCCCACCTGGAAACCCTGGCCAACGGCCTGCAGGTCTCCCTGCGCCATGCTCCCCACCTGAAACGCTGCGCCGCGGCGCTGCGGGTCGCTGCTGGCAGCCATGACGTACCACAGGCCTGGCCGGGCCTGGCGCACTTCCTGGAACACCTGCTGTTTCTCGGCACCGAGCGGTTTCCTGCCGAGCAGGGTTTGATGGCCTACGTCCGCGCCCAGGGCGGACAACTGAACGCCAGCACAGGCGAGCGCAACACCGAGTTCTTTTTCGAATTGCCAATCAACGCCTTCGCCGGCGGCCTGGAGCGCTTGTGCGACATGCTCGCCCAGCCCCGCCTAGGCCTCGCCGAGCAGCGCCGGGAACGCGAAGTGCTGCATGCGGAATTCCTCGCCTGGTCCCGGGACGCCAACGCCCAACGCCAGTTCGCCTTGTGCGACGGCCTGTCCGCGACCCATCCGCTGCGGGCCTTCCATGCCGGCAACCGCTATAGCCTGAACCTGGCCAACCCGGCCTTCCAGCAGGGCCTGTGGCAGTTCCACCGCGATTTCTACCAGGCTGGGCAGATGACCCTGAGCCTGGCCGGACCACAACCCCTGGCCGAACTCCGGGCCCTGGCCGAACGCTACGGCGCGGTCCTGCCTACTGGCCCGCGCCAGCAACAAATAGCACCAGTGCCACTGCTGGCCAGCAACGCCAACAACTATCAACGGTTCGACGGCCAACGCCTGGACCTGCTGTTCGCCCTTGAAGGGCTGCCGGCAGGCGCCGGCGTGGCGCTGGACTTCCTCTGTACCTGGCTGCAATCGGGTAAACCCGGCGGATTGCTTGCCAAGCTCCAACAACAGTCACTGGCCCGCAGCCTCAAGGCCCAGGCGCGGTATGAGTTCGCCGGGCAAGCATTGCTGCACCTGGAGCTGGACCTGGGCCAGGCGCCCAGCGAGGCGCCAGCACAAATCCGCCAGCTGGTGCTGGACTGGCTGGGGTTCTTCGGCGCCCAGGGCGACTGGCCGCAGTTGTGCGAGGAATACGCCCTGCTGCAACAACGCCGGCTGCAGGTCGACAGTGCCCTGGAACTGGCCCGTCGGGGCAGCCGGCACGCCGCCCAGGAGCTGGGCGCCGCCGGACTCGTGGCCCTCAAGGCGCTGCTGCGGCAATTGCAGCCCAAGGTTGTGGATGACTTCAGCGGCGACTGGCAGTTGCCGCCCGCCAACCCGTTCTTGCGCGGCGCCGTCGAGGAGCCCCAGGCCGGCCTGATTCGCGGCCAGAGCAGCAAGCATCGCGGCCTGCGGACCTTCGCCCAGGACCGCAGCCGAGGCCGCCGGGACAACCCGGCCCTGAGCTTCAGCCAGGCTTTGCCCACCGATACCGAGGCAGGGCAGTTGTTGTTGCGCTGGCGCCTGGCCAGTCCCGCGCCGAGCGGCCTGCACCGGCGTTTGCAGCACAGCCTGGCAGCCCTGGCCGGGGATGCCCGGCAAGCCGGGGTAGAACTGAGCTTCAGCTCCTGCGGCATGGACTGGCTGCTGCAGTTGCGCGGGCTGCAGCAACCCATGCCGGCGGTGCTGCAACAAGCGCTACGACAACTGGGCCAACCATCCCCGGAGTTCTGGCAAGCAGGCAGGATCGACGTCGAGACACCACCGATGCCCCTGCGCCAACTGCTCAAGACCTTCGCCGAACAACCACTGCCCGACAGCGGTACGACCTTGAACGCCGACGCCCTGCAAGCGCTATGGGCCACGGCCCGCTGGGATGGCTTGGCGCTGGGCGTGCCGCCCCACGGACAGGACGCCTTCGCCCGGGCCCTGCAACGAATGCCCGGGACCGCGGATGCCGACCTGGGCCAGGCGCCGCAGCCAGGAACCGGCCCTGCTTGGCAGACGGTGCCCATGGACAGCGCAGAGCAGGCACTGCTGCTGTTCTGCCCAAGCCCATCGAGCCTGCTGGCCGACGAAGCTGCCTGGCGCCTGCTGGGGCAACTCTGCCAGACCCCGTTCTACCAGCGTCTGCGGGTCGAGCTGCAACTGGGCTATGGCGTGTTCAGCGCGGTGCGCCAACTCGATGGCCGCACCGGCCTGCTGTTTGGGGTGCAGTCGCCGAACGCCAGCCTGGGCGAGATCATCGGCCATCTGGAACAGTTCTTCCTGCGTTTGCCCGAACAATTGCAGGCCCTCGATACCCAGGCCTGGCTCGACCAGCGCCAAGCCCTGGCCCAACAGTTGCGGGCCTCTGAGTTGCCCCTGGAACAGGCGGCGCAACTGCTGTGGCAGGCGCGGTTGGCCGGCCATCCGTCGGACTACCTGGAACGATTGCAAGCCAGCATCGAAGCCTTGACGCCCACGTTGGTGATCCAGGCCGCCCGGCAGTTGCAGCAAGCCGCCGGAGGCTGGAGGGTCCTGGCCAACGGCCCTGCCCCGGGCTCGCCCTGGCAAGGGGCAGAATGATCGTTACCAGCGCTGTAATGAGCTTTCTTTAGAATTGCAGGCAAGCCGTTATGGGAATTTAGTAAGATAGCCGCCTAAGCATCTGAACATCTCCGCCCGGAGGTGGACTATATGTATAGGCAACACCCGTCCCACCCACCTCAAAGGAGCATTTTCATGACTTGGTCCAAACCTGCTTACACTGACCTGCGCATCGGCTTCGAAGTCACCATGTACTTCGCCAGCCGCTGATTTCTGACCTCGTCGGAACATCCAGCGCAACGCCTCGGCCCGTCCGGGGCGTTTTCATTTTCAGTCGTCCACAATCTTCAAGTCACATCCCAGGGAGCGCCCATGTTTGTCCAGATTCTAGGTTCCGCCGCCGGCGGCGGTTTTCCGCAGTGGAACTGCAACTGCGTGAACTGCGCGGGATTTCGCGACGGCAGCCTGCGCGCCCAGGCCCGTACCCAGTCGTCCATCGCGATCTCCGATGACGGGGTGAACTGGGTGCTGTGCAACGCCTCTCCGGATATTCGCGCCCAACTGCAGGGCTTTGCCCCCATGCAACCCGGCCGAGCCCTGCGCGATACCGGGATCAGCGCCATCATCCTCATGGACAGCCAGATCGACCACACTACTGGCCTGCTCAGCCTGCGCGAAGGCTGCCCGCACCAGGTCTGGTGCACTGACATGGTCCACGAGGACCTGAGCACCGGTTTCCCGCTGTTCAAGATGCTCAGCCACTGGAACGGCGGCCTGCAATGGAACCGCATCGAACTGGACCAGAGCTTCAGCGTGGCCGCCTGCCCCAACCTGCGCTTCACTCCGCTGCCCCTGCGCAGCGCAGCGCCGCCCTACTCGCCCCATCGCTTCGACCCGCACCCGGGCGACAACATCGGCCTGATCGTCGAGGACCTGCGCACCGGCGGCAAACTGTTCTACGCGCCGGGCCTGGGCAAGGTGGACGCGCCGCTGCTGCAGATCATGGCCGCCAGCGACTGCCTGCTGGTGGACGGCACCTTGTGGGAAGACGACGAGATGCAGCGCCGTGGCGTCGGCACCCGCACCGGCCGGGAGATGGGCCACCTGGCGCAGAACGGCCCCGGCGGCATGCTCGAAGTGCTGGAGCAACTGCCACGCCAGCGCAAGGTGCTTATCCACATCAACAACACCAACCCGATCCTCGACGAAGACTCCGCCGAACGTGCCGAACTGGTACGCCGAAAGGTGGAAGTGGCCTACGACGGAATGAGTATTGAGCTGTAGCAGGCCGTTGAAAAACTATCTGCGTTGCCATCGCTGCGTTAAAAACAGGCTCAATATGCTCATTTACCACTCGTAAACTGCGCTTTTTCGCCTGTTTTTGCCTTGCGCTGGCTGCCTCGCCGACGTTTTTCAACGGCCTGCTAGCCCACGAGCTCGGCCCCAGCGCCCTGGGGCCGTGTGCGCAACCGCGGGCCCGCCCGCGACCAGGCCAAGCCCCGGAGAACCCAGATGACCGACACCCCGCTGTCCCCCGCCGAATTCGAACAGGCCCTGCGCGCCAAGGGCGCCTATTACCACATCCATCATCCCTATCACGTGGCGATGTACGAAGGCCGGGCCAGCCGCGAGCAGATCCAGGGCTGGGTCGCCAACCGCTTCTACTACCAGGTGAACATCCCCATGAAGGATGCGGCGATCCTCGCCAACTGCCCGGACCGGGAAGTACGTCGCGAGTGGATCCAGCGCCTGCTGGACCATGACGGCGCGCCAGGCGAGGACGGTGGCATCGAGGCCTGGCTGCGCCTGGGCCAGGCCGTGGGCCTGGACCCGGACCAGTTGCGCTCCCAGGAGCTGGTATTGCCGGGGGTGCGTTTCGCCGTGGATGCCTACGTCAACTTCGCCCGGCGCGCCAGTTGGCAGGAAGCCGCCAGCAGTTCCCTGACCGAACTGTTCGCCCCGCAGATCCACCAGTCGCGCCTGGACAGCTGGCCCCAGCACTATCCGTGGATCGACCCGGCCGGCTACCAGTACTTCCGCACGCGCCTGGGCCAGGCCCGGCGAGACGTGGAGCACGGCCTGGCCATCACCTTGCAGCACTACACCACCCGCGCGGGCCAGGAGCGCATGCTGGAAATTCTCCAGTTCAAACTGGACATTCTTTGGAGCATGCTCGACGCCATGAGCATGGCCTATGAACTGAACCGCCCGCCTTATCACAGCGTCACCGAGCAGCGGGTCTGGCACAAAGGGATCACCTTATGAGTTTCGATCGCAGCAAAACCCCACGCTGGCGCCCCGGCTACCGCTTCCAGTACGAGCCGGCGCAAAAGGGCCATGTCCTGCTGTACCCCGAGGGCATGATCAAGCTCAACGACAGCGCTGCCCTGATCGGCGGCTTGATCGATGGCGAGCGCGACGTGGCGGCGATCATCGGCGAACTTAAGGTGCAGTTCCCCGGGGTCGCCGAGCTCGGTGACGATATCGAGCAATTCATGGAGGTCGCCCGTGCCCAGCACTGGATCGAACTCGGCTGACTCCAACGTGCCCGCCAAGCCGGAGATCGGCCTGCCGCTGTGGCTGCTGGCCGAGCTGACCTATCGCTGCCCGCTGCAGTGCCCGTATTGCTCCAACCCGCTGGACTTCGCGGCACAGGGCAAGGAGCTCGATACCGCCCAGTGGCTCAAGGTGTTTCGCGAGGCCCGGGAGATGGGCGCTGCGCAGCTGGGCTTTTCCGGCGGCGAACCGCTGGTGCGCCAGGATCTGGCCGAACTGATCGGCGAGGCGCGCAAGCTGGGGTTCTACACCAACCTGATCACCTCCGGCATCGGCCTCACCGAGCAGAAGATCAGCGACTTCAAGAAGGCTGGCCTGGACCATATCCAGATCAGCTTCCAGGCCAGCGACGAGCAGGTGAACAACCTGCTGGCCGGCTCGAAGAAGGCCTTCGCGCAGAAGCTGGAGATGGCCCGTGCGGTGAAAGCCCACGGCTACCCGATGGTGCTGAACTTCGTCACCCATCGGCACAATATCGACAGAATCGACCGCATCATCGAGCTGTGCATCGCCCTGGAAGCCGACTTCGTCGAATTGGCCACCTGCCAGTTCTATGGCTGGGCCCAGCTCAACCGCGTTGGCCTGCTGCCGACCCGCGAGCAGCTGGTGCGCGCCGAGCGCGTCACCAACGAGTACCGCGCCAAGCTGGAGGCCCAGGGCCATCCGTGCAAGCTGATCTTCGTCACTCCGGACTATTACGAGGAACGCCCCAAGGCCTGCATGAACGGCTGGGGCAGCCTGTTCCTCACCGTGACCCCGGACGGCACCGCCCTGCCTTGCCACGGCGCGCGGCAGTTGCCGGTACAGTTTCCCAATGTGCGCGAGCACAGCATGCAGCACATCTGGTATGAATCCTTTGGCTTCAACCGCTTTCGCGGCTACGACTGGATGCCCGAGCCATGCCGCTCCTGCGACGAGAAGGAACAGGACTTCGGTGGCTGCCGCTGCCAGGCGTTCATGCTGACCGGCGACGCCAGCAATGCCGACCCGGTATGCAGCAAGTCGCCGCACCACGGAATGATCCTCAAGGCCCGGGAAGAATCCGAAACCGCCACCCAGACCATCGAACAACTGGCATTTCGCAATGAACGAAACTCACGCCTCATCGCCAAGGGTTGAGCCCTTCAGCGCCAGCCAGGCCACGGCCGCCGGCGTCGACTTCGCCGAACTGCAACTGACGTCCCACGGCTTGTTCTGGAACGAGTACCGCCCCGAGGACGGTGCCTGCCGGATCTGGCATTGGCACCAGGGCCAGGCTCGCTGCCTGACACCCACGGGCTTCAGCGTCCGCAGCCGGGTCTATGAATACGGCGGCGGCGCCTTTTGCGTCGGCCAGGACAGCCTGGTGTTCGTCAATGAACGCGACCAACAGCTGTACCGCCAGCCGCTGGACGGGGGCGCCCCCGTGGCCCTGACCCAGGGCGAATGCCGCTACGGCGACCTGCAGCAGCACGCCGGCCAGGTGCTGGTCGTGGAGGAATGCGCCGACCGGCATCAGTTGGTGGCCTTCGACGGCGCCAGCGGCCAGCGCCAGCTACTGGCGACCGGCGCCGACTTCTATGCCGCGCCGACCCTGAGCCCCAACGGCCAGCGCCTGGCCTGGATCGAATGGGACCGCCCGCACCAACCCTGGACCAGCACCCGCCTGATGCTCGCCGAGCGCCTGGCCGACGCCAGTTGGGGCGAACCGCGCTGCGTGGCGGGCAACGACGAGCCGGAATCCTTGCAACAACCGCGCTTCGATCCGCACGGCAAGCTGCATTGCCTCACCGACCGCCAGGGCTTCTGGCAGCCCTGGGCCGAGTCGGGCCTGGGCTTGCGCCCACAGCCCTGCGCGCCGGCGGACCACGCCCCGGCCCCCTGGCAACTGGGCGGCTGTACCTGGCTGCCACTGGGCGACGATAGCTGGCTGGGCACTTGGACCGAGGACGGCTTCGGCCGTCTCGGGCTGCACCAGGCCGATGCTGCACCGCAGGATTTCACTGGTGCCTACAGTCGCTTTCGCAGCCTGGCCCTGGATTCGCAGCGGCTGTATTGCATCGCGGCCTCGCCCACCAGCCCCTCGGCAGTGCTGGCCATCGACCGTGCCACGAGCCAGGTCCAGGTCCTGGCCGCAGGCGTCGCCCCCCTGCCTGCGGAGCTCATCAGCCGTCCGCAGACCCTTCGCTATCCCAGCGGCGGGGGCCAGGCCCATGGTTTCTTCTACCCGGCCATGAATGGCGCGGGACGTCCACCCCTGGTGGTGTTCATCCACGGCGGCCCGACCTCGGCCTGCTATCCGATACTCGATCCGCGCATCCAGTTCTGGACCCAGCGCGGTTTCGCCGTGGCCGACCTCAACTACCGGGGCAGCAGCGGCTACGGCCGGGCCTATCGCCAGGCCCTGCATCTGCGCTGGGGCGAAGTGGACGTGGAAGACGCCTGCGCGGTGGTAGCCTACCTCGACCAGCAAGGCCTGATCGACCCCGGGCAAGCGTTCATCCGCGGCGGCAGCGCCGGTGGCTACACCACCTTGTGCGCACTGGCCTTCGCCCGGGTCTTTCGTGCCGGCGCCAGCCTCTATGGCGTCAGCGATCCCCTGGCACTGGCACGGGTCACCCACAAGTTCGAAGGCGACTACCTGGACTGGCTGATCGGCGATCCCGAGCAGGACCGCGAGCGCTACCTGGCCCGGACGCCCTTGTTGCACGCCAGCAATATCCAGGTGCCCGTGGTGTTCTTCCAGGGTGAACTGGACGCGGTGGTGGTGCCCGAGCAGACCCGGGTCATGCTCAAGGCCCTGCAAGAACAGGGAATTTGCGCCCAGGCCCATTACTACCCGGAAGAACGCCACGGCTTTCGCAAGGCCCAGAACCAGGCGCACGCCCTGGAGCAGGAATGGTTGTTCTACCGCAAGGTGTTGCAGGCGCAGCACTGAATATCAGGCCCGCCTGGAGCGGGCCTGATGCTTTCTAGCGCTTGGCGATGATGTACACCGCATGCACGATACCGGGGATGTATCCGCACAAGGTCAACAGGATGTTCAACCAGAAGGCGCCGCCGAATCCCACTTGCAGGAACACGCCAAGGGGCGGCAACAGGATGGCGAAGATAATGCGGATCAGATCCATGGATGACTCCTGACAGAAATGGCTCGGATGAGCCCTACCTGCAATCGACCCTGGCCCCAGGCCAGGGTTCAGCCCAATTGCCAAGCGGCCCATGGCCCGCTCAGGCGCGGATCTCGATCCCATGTTTGTGCACCATGCTCAGTAGCTTCAGAGCCATGCCGCTGGGGATGTTCGGGCCTGGAAAAGACGGAGACAAAAAAACGCCCCGTGCGAAAGATCAGGCACGGGGCGATGCGTTATACCGCGAGACGGTTCAGGAATTCTGTCAGCGCAAGGTCGGCAGGGGTCCGGACAAGTAGTCCAGCACCCGGAACAGGGTCGGCGCCAGGCCGCTGCAATGGGGGATGCCGGCGAGGATCGCCTGGCGGTCTTCGACGCTTTCAGGCCCGGCATCCTGCTCGGCGCTCAACCAACCCCTGGGGCGCGATTGCAGCAGCGCCTCGATGCTCTGCAAATCGCTCTGCAGCAGGCACTGCAAGCCAATGGCCCGTTCCTGCCAGATGAACCCCTGGTTGGCACAGGCGGCGGAGCGATACAGCGGCAGGGCGCCCTTGGGCAGATCGAAACTTTCACCATGCCAGTGGAAGGCCATCAGGCGTTCCGGCAACGCCAGCCCCAAGGGAGAATCCTGGGCGCTGGGATACTTTTCCACCGGCCACCAGCCAATCTCGCTGGCCGCGCAGGGGCGGACCTGGGCGCCCAGGGCCTGGGCCAGGAGCTGGCCGCCCAGGCCGATGCCCAGCACGCGCTTGCCGGTGGACAGGGCCTTGCGCAGCAGGCGCTTTTCCGCGACCAGCCAGGGCGCCTGGACTTCGTCATGCACACTCATGGGACCGCCCAGCAGGATCAGCAGGTCGAAGCTGTCGAGCCTTGGCAGGCGGGCCTGGGCATGCACATGGCAGATATGCACCGAGGTGGCGCGCTCCAGCAGCCACTGGTTGATTCGCCCCGGACCGGCAGCCGCGCTGTGCTGCAGGATCAATACACGCATCAGACGGCTACTCCCTTGCGGCATTGCAACTGCGCGGTGCGGACCCGGGCGAAGGCTCGGGCCAGGCGCAGCAGCATTTCATCGATATTGCCCTTGCTCACGGTCAGCGCCGGGGTGAAGCGCAGGCAGTCCGGTTGCGCGGCATTGAGCAGCAACCCTTCCTGCAAGGCGGCCTTGACCACTGCCTCGGCGGAGGCATCGGCCAGGGTCATGCCCCAGAGCAGCCCTTGGCCACGGACCTGGCCCTGGGCATGACGGCTGGCCAGGCGAACCAGGCCCTGGCCCAGGTACTGGCCATTGCTGCGCACTTGCTGCAAGAAGCCCTGCTCCTGGAGGCAGTCGAGTACCGCCAGCCCGGCCGAGGTCATCAGGGCATTGCCGTGGTGAGTGCCATCCAGTTCGCCATGCTCGAAACAGCAGGCCTTGCCCCGGGCCAGCAGGGCCGCCAGCGGCACTCCGCCACCCAGGCCCTTGCCCAGGGCGATGATGTCGGCGCGCACGCCATACAGTTGTTCGGCCAGCAAGGTGCCGCAACGACCGATACCGGTCTGGACTTCATCGAAGATCAGCAGGATGCCCAGCTCGCGGCACAGCCGCTCCACGCCCTTGAGGTAATGCTCGGTGGCCGGCACCACTCCCGCCTCGCCCTGGATCGGCTCGAGCATGATCGCTACGGTTTGTGCATCCACCGCCGCATGCAGGGCCGGCAGGTCATTGAACGGCACCTGGCTGAAACCCGGCAGGCGCGGCTCGAACCGATTGCCGGTGGCATTGCCCGCAGACGCCGACAGCGCGGCGAACCCCCGGCCATGGCAAGCCTGGCTGGCGGTGATGATGCCCGCCGCGCCACCGCGATGCAGTTGCCCCCATTTGCGCGCCAGCTTGATCGCCGCTTCACACGCCTCGCTGCCGCTGCCCAACAGATAGGCCTGGTCGCTGCCGGTGCTGCGGCACAACCGCGCGGCGAGCTTGAGCATGCCGCGGTTGTAGAACCCGGAACCCGGGTTGATCAGCGATTGCGCCTGGGCGGTCAGGGCGTTGACCAGCACCGACGGGCTATGGCCAAGGCTGTTGGCGGCTCCGGCCTGGGTGAAGTCGAGGTAGGTTCGGTCATCGCTGTCCCATAACCAGGAGCCCTGGCCACGGACGAATACCGGTTGCGGCCTGGGTACGCTGGGCATCAGGCAGTCGCTGGAAAGGTTGTCGACCACAGTGGCCGCGCTCGGGGCCATGGCCAGCTGGTCCAGGCTGGGCGGGGTGCGACGCAGGTTGAACAGGTTCATGCCCGCAGGCTCCATGACCATGATCCGATCTGCTTTGCAAGGGTGCCTTGGCCCTCGTCATGGACCTGTCCTGGGTCGATGTTTGTTGCCTTTCCTATGTAAGAACCATCGACCTGAACGCTATTCATCTTCTTTAGTGGCCCTGTAAGCCCTGTGAATAGGCGTAGACTAGGCGCCTACGGGGCTTTGGGCCATTTCGATTTTTAAGCTTTTTCGATAAGAATTACTTATGGATTTCAAGCAACTGCGTTATTTCGTCGCGGTGTATGAAGAAGGACACGTAGGGCGCGCCGCAGAGCGCCTTTCGATCTCCCAACCAGCGCTTTCCCAGCAGATTCGCCAGCTGGAGCAGCACCTGGATGTGAGCCTGTTCGAGCGCAGCAGCAAGCGCCTGTTGCCGACCCTGGCCGCGCATACCCTGTACAACCATGCCCTGCCCCTGCTCGATGGCCTGCAACAGGCCCGCGAAGCCCTGCGCAACTTCAAGGGCCAGGCCCTGCGGACCCTGGCCATCGGCGTGCTGCAAACCGTGCACAGCAGCCTGGTGCCGCAGATGCTCGAACGGGTGCGCAAGGCCCAGCCGCACCTGGTGGTGCAGATCTACGAATTGACTGGCCTGGAAATCGAACGGCGCTTGCTCAATGGCTCGCTGGATATCGGCATCAGCTATCTGCCACCGCGGCAACCGGGGCTGCATGGCGTACCGCTGTACGAAGACGAACTGACCCTGGTCATCCCCGAGCAGCATCCCCTGCGTGAATTCAAGAAAGTCTCCATGAGCCAAGCGGCCGAACTGCCGATGCTGCTACTGGGAGAGGAGTTCCAGATCCGCCAGATCTGGCAGGCCCAGCTGGCCAACCTGGGGCGCCGCCCGCAGGTACAGGCGGAGCTGAACAACATGGCCGGGATTCTCGACAGCCTGCCCCATACCCGGCTGGCCACCGTACTGCCGGGACGCTCCCAGCAGCAGAACGGCAATCGGCAATTGCTCTGGAAACCCTTGAGCGAGCCCAGGGTGCCGTTGAAAGTCGGATTGGTTTGTCGTGACCTGCAGCGTCAGCAGGGAACCCTGGAATTGCTGCGCACGCTATTGGAAGATCCGCTGCACAGCCAGGACACGCGGCTGGGCGGGCCGGCACTGCCAGAAACCCTGGCCTGAAGCGGATCGGGAAAAAATCCGCACAAAAGAAAAACCCCGCCGAAGCGGGGCTTTGCAGACTGTTTCCCTGACATCCATTTCACTCCACCATCCTGGCGGAATCCTACGTGTCCGTGTTATTTCTTTGCGCTTCCTGCGCTACGTCCATGTAACGTAGATTAGCGATGCACCTCGTTCGCCGATATGGGCGATCTGCAGCACGTAACGTAAGAAATGACTTACAGGCACTTTGCCTCTTAGAACTGCTCCGCCGGCAACAGATACAGCGATTCGCTGCCCGCCTTGACCGAAGCGCTCAAGGAGTGGATACGCGGCAGCAGGCGGGCGAAGTAGAAGCGCGCAGTCCCCAGCTTGCTGGCGTAGAACTCGTCTTGCTGCTCCTTGCCCAACGCCGCCTTGGCCATCAGTGCCCACATGTAGGCGTAGGCGGTGTAGCCGAACGCTTGCAGGTACTCCACGGACGCCGCGCCAATCTCGTTGGGATTGCTGGCCGAGCGGTCCAGTACCCAGGCAGTCAGCTCATCCAGATTGTCCAGCGCGGCATTCAACGGCCGCACGAACTCCCCGAGCTGGGCATCGGCGGTGGCGGTGAAGTGGCGGATCTCATCGGCGAACAACTTGTAGAACGAGCCGCCGCTGCCGACGATCTTGCGCCCCACCAGGTCCAGGGCCTGGATGCCGTTGGTGCCTTCGTAGATCTGGGTGATGCGCACGTCGCGCACCAACTGCTCCTGGCCCCACTCGCGGATGTAACCGTGGCCACCAAAGATCTGCTGGCCATGGACCGTGGTCTCCAGGCCCAGGTCGGTGAGGAATGCCTTTGCCACCGGAGTCAGCAACGCCACCAGGCTTTGCGCACGCTTGCGGGTCTCGGCGTCCTCGCTGAACTTGGCGGTGTCCAGTTGCATCGCCACATAGGTGGAGAAAGCCCGGCCGCCTTCGTTGGCGGCTTTCATGGTCAGCAGCATGCGCCGCACGTCCGGGTGGACGATGATCGGGTCGGCAGTCTTGTCCTTGGCTTGCGGGCCGGTCGGGGCACGGCTCTGCAGACGATCGCGGGCATATTCCACGGCGTTCTGGTAGGAACGCTCGCCCGTGGCCAGGCCCTGGATACCTACGCCCAGGCGCTCGTAGTTCATCATGGTGAACATGGCCGCCAGGCCCTTGTTCGGCTCGCCCACCAGGTAGCCAACGGCCTGGTCGAAGTTCATCACGCAAGTGGCGGAAGCCTGGATGCCCATCTTGTGCTCGATGGAGCCGCAGCTCACCAGGTTGCGCTCGCCCAGGCTGCCATCGGCATTGACCATGAACTTGGGCACCAGGAACAGGGAAATGCCCTTGGGCCCGGCTGGGGCGTCCGGCAGCTTGGCCAGTACCAGGTGGATGATGTTTTCGGTCAGGTCGTGCTCGCCGCCGGTGATGAAGATCTTGGTCCCGGTGATGGCATAGGCGCCGTCCGCCAGTGGCTCGGCCTTGGTGCGGATGATCCCCAGGTCGGTGCCGGCATGGGGTTCGGTCAGGCACATGGAACCGGCCCAGACGCCGGCATACATGTTCGGCAGGTAGGTGGCCTTGAGCTCGTCGCTGGCGTGGGCGTTGATCGACAGGCAGGCGCCGGCGGTCAGCATCGGATACAGGCCGAAGGCCAGGCTGGCGGAGTTGACCATTTCCTCGACCTGGGCCGATACCGCCTTGGGCATGCCCATGCCACCGAATTCAGGATCGCCGCCGACCCCGACCCAGCCACCTTCGGCATAGGTCTGGTAGGCCTGCGGGAAACCTTCCGGAGTGGTCACCACGGTGTCATTCCAGCGACAACCTGCTTCGTCGCCGCTACGGCTCAACGGGGCAATGCTGCGGGCAGTGACCTTGCCCGCTTCTTCCAGGATCGCCTCGACAGTCTCGGCGTCCACTGTTTCCGCCAGCGCTGGCAACTGGGCCCAGAGCTTGGCGACCTCGAACACTTCATTGAGGACGAAGCGCATATCGCGCAGGGGCGCTTTGTAGTCAGCCATGGCAAACCTCGCAAGATCTAAACAGGCGGGCCGGAACGGGCCCATTCACGAAAAACCGAGTGTACCCGAACAACTTTTGCGACACATAGGGTCATCTAGTGACTTTTTTGTTATTTTTAGTCAATTTCCAGCCATGAAACAGGAAAACCCGCCAAGGGCGGGCCTTGCCGGGAATCCGCCCGTTTGTCCGCTGGGCCAGGCGCTCTGCCGGCGGTTAGCCGTGGGCAGGTGAAAACATCCACGGGCAGCCTCGCGCCCAGGCAGAGTCGCTGGCAAAAAGTCATCGAGTGGAAACGCGCGAAAGCGCTTGGCGCTTGGCCCTGAGCCATGGCGACGCCCCGACAGCAGGTCGTTGCAACCTACTGTCGGCACTGGGGCCTGCCAATCAACCTGCAGACGCTGAATGCGTCGCCATCAGTCAGCCTGCGGCGGTGTCCATCCGCACCGCACCGCGGCGGTTCTGCCCGAAAGCCATGACACAGTTGCGCCCCGCGCCTTTGGCGCTGTAGAGCGCCTGGTCGGCGGACTTGAGCACTTCCTCGGGAGTACGGTGCTCCATCAACCGCTCGGCGACACCGATACTGATGGTCACCGACACGCTGGAAGCACCGGCCGCCCCGCGCCGCTGGCGCCCCTGCTGGTCGTCCTGGGGGCGATTTTCCTGGTTGCGCAACTGGATGTTATAGCCGGCGATGATCTCGCGGATCATCTCCAGGTGCGGCATGCATTCGTCCAGGCTCTTGCCGGCGAACACCACGGCGAACTCTTCACCGCCATAACGGTAGGCGCGACCGCCACCGGTGACCTTCGACAACTTGCTGGCCACCAGGCGCAGCACCTGATCGCCAACGTCGTGACCATGGGTGTCGTTGAATTTCTTGAAGTGATCGACGTCGGTCATGGCCAGTACGTAGTTGCGTCCCAGGCGCTGCATGCGTTCGTTCAGGGCACGGCGCCCCGGCAGCCCGGTCAGCTCATCGCGAAAGGCCATCTGGTAGGCTTCGTGGGCCACCGCGGCGGCGATCATCAGCATCACCTGGCTGCACATGATGTTCAGCGTGAAGGGCAAGATGAAGGTCTTGGGCAACATCCAGAACAGCCCGAGCAAGCCCACCAACTGCGCCGCATGCAAGGGGCGCGGGCTGCGCCAGTACTGGATCGCCAACAGCAGGAAGGCCGCAAGGAACACCGGATAGGACAACTGGATCAGGCTCATCCAGCTGCCATGCAGGGCTGGCCAGCGGATCTCCGCCAGCCACGCCAGCAGCGCCTGGGGATAACTCTGCTCCAGGCCCAGGGCCACGCTGCCGAAGGCGAGCAGCACGGCGAAGCGCGCCACCATGTCCTGGAACAGGTGCGTGCGCTCCTGCCAGGCGGCGAACAAACCGAACAGCAAGGGCAGCAACAGGCAACACAGGTGGAACACCACCGCGGCATCCTCACGAACCCGGCCATTGTCACGGTAGAAGTCGGTCTGGGTATCCAGCAGGAAGTAGGCGATATACACCGTGACCATCAGGAACAGCTCGCGCTGGCGTCGATACACGGCGCAATACGCCCCGCCGAGCAACAGCACCAGGGTCGGCAGCACGTTGAACAGCGAAGTGAAGAATACGTTGAGATCCTTGACGTAGGCGGCCGCCAGCCCAGCAAGCAGAAGCAGTAAAGACGGAAGAAAGTGACTGAAACGTACAGCGGAAGAACGCGGCAAGGGTAAAACTCCAACCCGGCTTATCAGTAGATGGCATTGTGCCTTCATTGAAGAAGTTAAGCACATGCGATGTGACAGGCGTCACATTGCCACCTCTGTAACGGCAGGGAATCGCTTCAGCTTAGCGTTTTAGTCGGGAATTTTTACCGACGGTCCGCCGATGCAAAAAAGCCGCTCGTCCCGAGGGGGCGAGCGGCTTCGCAGTGGAGCCGGACGGGCTTAGTAAGCCAGGCCGAAATCCTCTTCCTTCATGTCCATCAGGTTGTTGGCGCCCGACAGCATGGTGGCGACATGGGTACGGGTACGCGGCAGGATGCGCTGGAAGTAGAAGCGCGCGGTCTGCAGCTTGGCGGTGTAGAAGGCCTCTTCGGTGGTGCCGGCGGCCAGCTTCTCGGCTGCCAGGCGTGCCATGTCGGCCCAGAAGTAGGCCAGGCAGGCGTAGCCGGAGTACATCAGGTAGTCCACCGAAGCGGCACCGACTTCTTCGCGGTCTTTCATCGCGGCCATGCCCACTTTCATGGTCAGCTCGCCCCATTCCTTGTTCAGTGCCGCCAGCGGTGCCACGAACTCCTTCACGGCCTCGTTGCCTTCGTTGTTCTGGCAGAACTTGTGGACGATCTTGGTGAAGCCCTTCAGCGCTTCGCCCTGGGTCATCAGCACCTTGCGACCCAGGAGGTCCAGGGCCTGGATGCCGGTGGTGCCTTCGTACAGCATCGAGATACGGCTGTCGCGAACGTTCTGCTCCATGCCCCACTCGGCGATGAAGCCGTGGCCACCATAGATCTGCACGCCGTGGTTGGCGGATTCGAAGCCGACCTCGGTCATGAAGGCCTTGGCGATCGGGGTCATGAAGGCCAACAGTGCGTCGGCCTTCTTCTTCTCTTCTTCATCCACACCGTACTTGACGATGTCCACCTGCTTGGCGGTGAAGTAGACCATGGCGCGGTTGCCTTCGGCGAACGCCTTCATGGTCAGCAGCATGCGACGCACGTCCGGGTGCACGATGATCGGATCGGCAGCCTTATCCGGCGCTTTCGGGCCGGTCAGCGAGCGCATTTGCAGGCGGTCGCGAGCGTATTTCAGGCCACCCTGGAAACCGATCTCGGCGTGGGCCAGACCTTGCAGCGCGGTACCCAGGCGAGCGGTGTTCATGAAGGTGAACATGCAGTTCAGGCCCTTGTTCGCCGGGCCGATCAGGAAACCGGTGGCCGCGTCGAAGTTCATCACGCAGGTGGCGTTGCCGTGGATACCCATCTTGTGCTCGAGGGAACCGCAGCTCACCGCGTTGCGCTGGCCGACAGAGCCATCGGCGTTGGGCAGGAACTTGGGCACGATGAACAGCGAGATACCCTTGGTGCCGGCCGGAGCGTCCGGCAGGCGGGCCAGCACGATGTGGACGATGTTGTCGGCCATGTCGTGTTCACCGGCGGAGATGAAGATCTTGGTGCCGGTGACTTTGTAGGAACCGTCGGCCTGAGGCTCGGCCTTGGTGCGCAGCATGCCCAGGTCGGTGCCGCAATGTGGCTCGGTCAGGCACATGGTGCCGGTCCACTCGCCAGTCACCAGCTTGGTCAGGTAGGCATCTTGCTGCTCAGGCGTACCGTGGGCGGAAATGGTGTTCATCGCGCCATGGGACAGGCCTGGGTACATGCCCCACGACCAGTTGGCCTCGCCGACCATTTCGCTGACAGCCAGGCCCAGCGACTCAGGCAGGCCCTGACCGCCGTGCTCGACATCGTGGGCCAGGCTTGGCCAGCCGCCTTCGACGAACTGCTTGTAGGCTTCCTTGAAGCCGGTTGGGGTCTTAACGCCGGATTCACTCCAGGTGCAACCTTCCAGGTCGCCTACACGGTTCAGCGGCGCCAGCACCTGCTCACAAAACTTCGCACCTTCCTCGAGAATGGCGTCAACCATGTCCGGAGTGGCGTCCTGGCAAGCCGGGAGGCTCTGATAGTGCGCCTCATAACCAAGCAGCTCGTCACGAACGAAGCGAATATCACGCAAGGGGGCCTTGTAGTCAGGCATAGCGATAAACCTCTGCTGATGTAACCGGGAATGAACAACCGCGTTGAGTTTTTATAGCGGTCAAACAGTTGTTTGAAACATACGTTTACGCCTAAATCTTGTCAAGCGTCGGACAAATACCTTTCGTCATCGGCATGTAACACCCACGCAGGCCAAGGCCCATGGCACTGCCATGAAGTGTAGAAGCCGGGTAGCCGGCAATCAGCCAGCGAGGGAAATCAGCCGAGGAAATGGCATAAAGACAGGCATGAAAAAGCCCGGCCCCCGAAAACGGGGGCCGGGCTTCAACGAAAAGACGATCAGGCGTAGGTGTCGATCAGCGTACCCAGGGCTTCATCCGAGGCCTTGGCGACCTTGACGCCCAGTTCGACCTGGAACTTGCCGGCGGACATTTCCACCACACTGCTGGCCACGTCCGACTCCTGGCTGCGGTCCACGCCACGCAGGCGATTGACCTGGAGCTCCGACGACTGGCTGCTGGCGGAACGCTCGACGGCGGTGCTGGCGATCTGGCCAGCGGCTTGATCGACCCGGTTCTGCCCGGTCTGAATCGCGTTCAGCCCGGCGTAGTAAGCGCTGTTCCCGGAAATTTCCATGGGATGACTCGACCTGGAAAATGGATGACGTTGCCAATTGAAGCAGACCCGTCAAGAAAACACCCGTCAAAAACACTAATGGCCATCTGCCCTGTCATAGGCAAAATCTAGTCCAGCAAGTCCAATTGCAGGTGTTCGGCCACCGCCGCGGCCCCAGCCAGCCTGAGCCGGGGCACCCTGCCCAGGCACGGCGCGGGAAGGCGCTCGGCCAGGGTCGCCAGGTTCTCTTCCAGACGAGAGGTCTGCGGATCGACGATGTTGGCCACCCAACCGGCCAGTTGCAGACCGTCCCGGGCAATGGCTTCGGCAGTCAGCAAGGCATGGTTGATGCACCCCAGCCGCACGCCCACCACCAGGATCACCGGCAGCCCCAGGGCCATGGCCAGGTCCGAGAGATTATCCTGGCCCGCCAGGGGCACGCGCCAGCCACCCGCGCCTTCGATCAGGGTGAAATCCGCCCCCTTGGCCAGGACGTGGCGCATGGGCAGCAACAGCGACTGCACCGTCAGTGCCACGCCCGCCTCGCGTGCGGCCAGGTGTGGAGCGATCGCCGGCTCGAAGGCGAGCGGATTGACCTCCTCATAACTCAGCGGCAACGACGCCTGCGCTTGCAACGCCAAGGCATCGGCGTTGCGCAAGCCCTTGGCCGTCAGCTCGCAACCGGACGCCACCGGCTTGCCCGCCGCCGTGCTCAGCCCGGCCAGTCGCGCGGCATGCAGCAAGCCGGCAGCGATGGTGGTCTTGCCCACCTCGGTGTCGGTGCCGGTGAGGAAATAGGCAGGACTCATAGTGGTTTCTCCAATACGGCATGGACTACCTGGTAAGTCGCCGGCAGCCCCCTGGCCTGGCGAAAGCCCTCGTAGGCGGCGATCAATCCGGCGATGCGCGCCCGTCCGGTCAAACCACCAGGACGGCCAGGGTTGAGGTTGTGCGCCCCCAGGGCCTTGAGTTCGTGGGTCAGGCTGCGCACATCCGGGTAATGCAGGACATGGGGCACCCGCTCCAGGCTACGCACCCGCAAGCCACTGGCATCGCACAACTGGCCATAGCGCTCGAAAGCACGGAAGCGGTTGACGTGCACCTGCCCGTCCACCTGCCCCCAGCTGTCGCGCAGCTCCTGCAGGGTCCCCACGCACAAGCTGGCGAACGCCAGGACGCCGCCAGGCTTGAGCACCCGCCGGGCCTCGCTGAGCACTGCGGCAAAATCGGCGCACCACTGCACCGCCAGGCTGGAGAAGATCAACTCGCAACTGGCCGCCTGCAATGGCAGGCGCTCGGCGTCCCCGGCAATGAAGTACTCGGCCCCACCCAGGGGCCGTGCGTGCTGGAGCATGCCTTCGGCGATATCCACGGCCAGGCCCTGGCTACCCGCGAACCGCTCCCCCAGCGCCCGGCTGAAATGCCCGGTGCCGCAGCCCAGGTCGAGCCAGCGTCCGGGCGTCCAGTCAGCCGGCAGGCGGCTCAGCAACTGCTGGCCAACCGCCCGCTGCAACTCGGCCACGCTGTCGTAGCTGGCCGCCGCGCGGGAAAACGAAGCCGCCACCTGGCGCTTGTCAGGCAAGCCGGTGGCCAGCACAGGAATAGACAGATCAGTCATCACCGGACTCATGCAAGAACGCCTGGATCGCACCCGCCACTCCATGGGGGTCCTCCAGAAGAAAACCGTGACTGGCCTGTTCGATCAGGCCAACTTCCACATCCGGCAACAACGCCAGCAACTCGGCGGCCGTTTCAGCCGGTACCAGGCCATCGAGCCCGGCGAACAGGTGCAACTGCGGCCCACGAAAACCCTGCAAGGCCTCACGGGTGTCGAGTTGCGCCAACAATTCAAGACCCGCCAGCAACACCTGTGGCCGGGACACCGGCGCGCCCCCCGACAACGCCCGGGACAAGCCGCGATGGTCGAGGGCGCCCTGGGCACAGAGCAACGAGAAACGCTTGAGGGTGCCTTGCGGGTCGGCGGCACAGCCCGCCAGGAAGGCGGCGAAGGTGTCTTGGGCCATGGCGCTCGGCCACTGCGCATGGGCGACGAAGCAGGGATTGCTGGCCAGGGTCAGCAGCCCGCAGCACCGTTCACCACGACGGGCCGCCAGCGCCGAGGCCAGCATCCCGCCCAGGGACCAGCCACCCAGCCAGGCATCGTCCGGCAGCGCGTCGTCCAGTTCATCCAGCCAATCGTCCGGGTCGCTGGACATCAGTTCCGGCAACGGCTGGACCTGTACCCGCAGGTGCTGGTCCAGCCCCTGCAACGCTGCAGCCAGGGGCTCCAGGGGCGACACGCCCAGCCCCCAGCCGGGCAACAGGATCAGTCGATCACGCATGGCTCGGCTCCACTTGCAGTTCACCGTGACAATCGGCCAATGCGTCTAACAATAGCTGCACCTGGCTCTCGCTGTGGGCGGCAGACAGCGTCACCCGCAACCGGGCACTGCCGGCCGGCACCGTCGGCGGGCGAATGGCGGTGACCAGGATCCCGCGCTCGCGCAGTTTCTGCGACAGCGCCATGGCTCGCGCACTGTCGCCGACCAGGATCGGCTGGATCGGGGTGAAGCTGTCCATCAGCTCCAGGCCGATCTGCTCGGCGCCCCGGCGGAACTGGCGGACCAGGCTCGCCAGGTGCTCGCGCCGCCAGTGCTCGCTGCGCAGCAGTTCCAGGCTTTTCAAGGTGGCGCAGGCCAACGCCGGTGGCTGGCTGGTGGTGTAGATATAAGGCCTTGCGAACTGGATCAGGCTCTCGATCAACTCCTCGCTGCCGGCGACGAAGGCCCCAGCGGTTCCGAAAGCCTTGCCCAGGGTGCCCACCAGCACCGGCACCTCATCCAGGCCCAAGCCGAAATGCTCCACCAGCCCTGCGCCATTGGCACCCAGGGGACCGAAGCCGTGGGCGTCGTCGACCATCAGCCAGGCGCCTCGGGCCTTGGTTTCACGGGCCAGGGCCGGCAGGTCGGCCACATCGCCATCCATGCTGAATACGCCGTCGGTGACCACCAGGGTATTGCCGGTAGCCTTCTCCAGGCGCTTGGCCAGGCTGGCCGCATCGTTGTGCAGATAGCGGTTGAAGCGCGCGCCACTGAGCAGGCCGGCATCCAGCAGCGAAGCATGGTTGAGACGGTCTTCCAGCACCGTATCGCCCTGCCCCACCAGGGCCGTGACCGCCCCGAGGTTGGCCATGTAGCCGGTGCTGAACAGCAAGGCCCGGGGCCTTCCAGTGAGGTCGGCCAGGGCCTCCTCCAGAGCATGGTGCGGACCGCTATGGCCCACCACCAGGTGCGAGGCGCCACCGCCCACGCCCCAGCGGCTGGCACCGGCCCGCCAGGCTTCGATCACCTGTGGATGATTGGCCAGGCCCAGGTAGTCGTTGTTGCAGAACGCCAGCAGCGGCTGGCCGTCGACCACCACTTGCGGCCCCTGGGGGCTGTCGAGCAAGGGGCGCTGGCGATACAGATGCTCGGCACGGCGGGCCGCGAGGCGCGCGGAAAGATCAAAAGACATGCTGGCCTCGATGATCGGGAAGAAATCCAACATCGCAGGCGACCGGGCGCCGAAGTCCCTGCGGGATCCTCAGCGGCCCTGGAGTCGCCCGCGGCGGCGGGGATGACGTCAGCCAGGGGTCAGACGGCGGCGTTGTAGAACTGCTCGCTGCTCTTGTGCTCCACCAGGGCCTGCTCGATGGCCGCCTGGTGCACTTCGTCGGCGTGCTCTTCACGCGCTTCGGGCTGGATCCCCAGGCGGGCGAACAGCTGCATGTCCTTATCGGCCTGCGGGTTGGCGGTGGTCAGCAGTTTTTCGCCGTAGAAGATCGAGTTGGCGCCGGCGAAGAACGCCAGGGCCTGCATTTGCTCGTTCATCGCCTCACGGCCAGCGGAGAGGCGCACATGGGATTGCGGCATGAGAATCCGCGCCACGGCCAGCATGCGAATGAAGTCGAACGGATCCACCTCTTCGGCATTTTCCAGCGGCGTACCGGCCACCTTCACCAGCATGTTGATCGGCACCGACTCCGGATGCTCCGGCAGGTTGGCCAGCTGGATCAGCAGGCCGGCACGATCGTCCAGGGACTCGCCCATGCCCAGGATGCCACCGGAGCAGATCTTCATCCCGGCATCGCGCACATAGGCCAGGGTCTGCAGGCGCTCGCTGTAGGTGCGGGTGGTGATGATGTTGCCGTAGAACTCCGGCGAGGTATCGAGGTTGTGGTTGTAGTAGTCCAGGCCGGCCAGGGCCAGGGCCTCGGTCTGCTCCTGGTCGAGGCGGCCCAGGGTCATGCAGGTCTCCAGGCCCATGGCCTTGACCCCTTTGACCATCTCCAGCACGTAGGGCATGTCCTTGGCGGACGGGTGCTTCCAGGCCGCGCCCATGCAGAAGCGCGTGGAGCCGATGGCCTTGGCCCGGGCGGCCTCTTCCAGGACCTTCTGCACTTCCAGGAGCTTTTCCTTTTCCAGGCCGGTGTTGTAGTGACCGGACTGCGGACAATATTTGCAATCTTCCGGGCAGGCGCCGGTCTTGATCGACAGCAAGGTGGAAACCTGGACCCGGTTGGCGTCGAAATGCGCGCGGTGCACCGTCTGCGCCTGGAACAGCAGGTCGTTGAACGGCTGGGTGAACAGGGCTTTGACTTCAGCCAAAGTCCAGTCATGACGCAGGGTGGCAGTGGTGCTGGCGCTCATGGGCGGTTCCTTGATTATGCTTGGCAGGCGGTGCGGGACAGGGAAAGTCCACAGCCGCAACACGGATGTTCGGCATATTTAAGGAAGCCGCCATGAGCTGTCAACCAGAAAGAAAACAGCAGGTTTACATCTGGCTAAAAAACAAACAAATCTGTTTGCTTTGTGACGAACCCAGCGATTCGCCCCAGGCGCTCTGCGCGCCTTGCCTGGACGAACTGCCCTGGCTCGGCAGCCAATGCCCCATTTGCGCGCTGCCGCTGCCGGCTCCCGGCCCAGCTTGCGGTCAATGCCTGCAACGGCCACCGGCATTCGAACGGGTCATAGCGCCCTGGCGCTACGAGTTCCCGGTGGACAGCCTGATCAGCCGCTTCAAGCACCATGAGAAATGGCCTTTTGGCCGACTGATGGCCGAACTTCTCGTGCAGTTCCTGCTTTATCGCTTCGATGAAGACCTGCCCAGCCCGGATGCCCTGGTGCCAGTGCCTTTATCCCGTCGGCGCCTGCGCCAGCGGGGGTTCAACCAGGCCGGGATGCTCGCCCACTGGCTTGGACAACACCTGAAGCTGCCGGTGGAAGCGCGGTTGCTGCTGCGCACCCTGGACACTCCCGCGCAACAAGGACTGGATGCCCGGGCCCGCCAGCGCAACCTGCGCGGCGCCTTCAGCCTGGCCCCCGATGCGCGGATCGCCGGCCGCCACCTGGCGCTGGTGGACGACGTGCTGACCACGGGCGCCACCGCCCAGGCCCTGGCCCGGTTGCTGGTCGCTGCCGGAGCCAGGCGGGTGGACGTCTACTGCCTGGCCCGCACCCCCAGGCCCGAGGCCTGACTTGACTCTCGCCGCTCAAGCCGCAAACTTCCTGTCCACCTTCCGTGCCCGAAGCGCTCCTGCCATGTCCCTGCCCACTTTGTTGACCCAGCACATCGTCCGCCGCCCGCAACGCATCGCGCTGCTGCAACACATCGCCGAGCAGGGCTCCATCACCCGTGCAGCGAAAAGCGCCGGGCTGAGCTACAAGGCGGCCTGGGACGCCATCGACGAGCTGAACAACCTGGCCCAGAACCCACTGGTGGAACGCAGCGTCGGCGGCAAGGGCGGCGGTGGCGCCAGGCTGTCCGCCGAGGGCGAGCGGGTCTTGCGTCTCTACCAGCGGCTGCAGGTGCTGCAGGCCCAGGTACTGGAGGCCGCTGAAGACGCCAGCGATCTCGACTTGCTGGGACGCCTGATGCTGCGCACCAGCGCACGCAACCAGCTGCACGGCAAGGTCCACGGGATCGAACCCCATGGCTGCAACGACCTGGTCAGCCTGGAACTGCCCGAGGGGGTGCGGCTCAAGGCCCGGATCACCCACGACAGCACCCAGCGCCTGGAGCTGGCGCCCGGCACCCAGGTGGTGGCGCTGATCAAGGCCGGCTGGCTGGATGTGCAAGCCGTCGGCGATCCAGTAACAACTGGACACAATTACCTGACCGGTATCATCGAGCGGATCCTCGATGCCGAAGATGGCCCCTGCGAAGTCCGCATCGCCCTGCCCAATGGCCAGGTCCTCTGCGCCCTGGCCGAACCGCTGCTGCTGAAAACCCTGGACCTGGCGCAGGAGCGGCCGGTCCAGGTGCAGTTCTCGCCGTCCCATGTGCTGCTGGGCACCCCCCTCTGACCCTGGCCCCCAGCTCCCGTACGCCCTGATCCTGGGGCTCGGCACTGCAACAAATTCGTCATCGGTGCTCATTAAGGTGGCTGCAAAAACCCGCAGGGAGCCTGATATGAGCCTGTTAGAAGAAGACCAACCCACCGACCTGGAACAGATCGTCGGCCTCAGCCGCCGTGGCTTCATCGGTGCCGGCGCCCTGTGCGGCGCGGCCCTGTTCCTGGGCGGCAACCTGCTGAGCCGCAGCGCCCTGGCCGCTGGAGTCAGCGCCGGCAACGGCCAGCTGCTGGGCTTTGCCAGCATCCCCAGCGCCACCAGCGACACCATCACCCTGCCACCGGGCTACAAGTCCTCGGTGCTGATCAGCTGGGGCCAGCCACTGCACAAGAACGGCCCGGCCTTCGACCCCAGCGGCAACGGCACCGCCCTGGCCCAGGAAGTGCAGTTCGGCGACAACAACGACGGCATGAGCCTGTTCGCCTTCCCGGATGACCGGCATCGGGCGCTGATGGCGATCAACAACGAGTACACCAACTACCGCTACCTCTATCCCCATGGCGGCCTGCCGCAGTCGGCCGAAGACGTGCACAAGGCCCAGGCCAGCGAAGGCGTGTCGGTGATCGAGGTGCAACGCAAGAATGGCCAGTGGCAGTTCGTCCAGGGCTCGCGCTACAACCGGCGCATCCACGGCAACACGCCGATCCGCCTCAGCGGCCCGGCCGCCGGCCACCCGTTGCTCAAGACCAGCGCCGACCCCAAGGGCAAGAAAGTCCTGGGCACGTTCCAGAACTGCGCCAACGGCAAGACCCCGTGGGGCACCTACCTGACCTGCGAAGAGAACTTCACCGACTGCTTCGGCAGCAGCAACGCCGAGCACCAGTTCGACGCTGCCCAGAAGCGCTACGGCGCCTCGGTGGCCAGCCGCGACATCAACTGGCACCAGCACGACCCGCGCTTCGACCTGGCCAAGAACCCCAACGAACTCAACCGCCACGGCTGGGTGGTGGAGATCGACCCTTTCGATCCGCAATCGACCCCGACCAAGCGCACCGCCCTGGGCCGCTTCAAGCATGAGAACGCCGCCCTGGCGCAAACCCGCGATGGCCGCGCAGTGGTCTACATGGGCGACGATGAACGCGGCGAGTTCATCTACAAGTTCATCAGCCGCGATCGCATCAACCACCGTAACCCCAAGGCCAACCGTGACCTGCTGGACCACGGCACGCTGTATGTGGCGCGCTTCGACGCCGGCGACGGCAACCCGGACCGGCCCAAGGGCCAGGGCCAGTGGATCGAGCTGACCCACGGCAAGAACGGCATCGACGCCAGCAGCGGCTTCGCCGACCAGGCCCAGGTGCTGATCCAGGCCCGCCTGGCCGCCAGCGTGGTCCAGGCCACGCGCATGGACCGCCCGGAATGGATCGTGGTCAGCCCCAAGGATGGCCAGGTCTATTGCACCCTGACCAACAACTCCAAGCGCGGTGAGGACGGCATGCCGGTGGGCGGCCCCAACCCGCGGGAGAAGAACGTCTATGGGCAGATCCTGCGCTGGCGCACCGGTGGCGACGACCATGGCTCGCTGAACTTTTCCTGGGACCTGTTCGTGGTCGCCGGCAACCCCGGCGTGCATGCCGGCAAGCCCAAGGGCGGCTCCGCCAACATCACCCCGCAGAACATGTTCAACAGCCCCGACGGCCTGGGTTTCGACAAGGCCGGGCGCCTGTGGATCCTCACCGACGGCGACTACAGCAACAGCGGCGACTTCGCCGGCATGGGCAACAACCAGATGCTCTGCGCCGACCCCGACAGCGGCGAGATCCGCCGCTTCATGGTCGGGCCGGTGGGCTGTGAAGTCACCGGGATCGCCTTCGCTGCGGACTACAAGACGCTGTTCGTGGGCATCCAGCACCCTGGGGAAAATGGCGGCTCGACCTTCCCCGAGCACTTGCCCAACGGCAAGCCGCGCTCTTCGGTGATGGCCATTACCCGGGAAGACGGCAGCATCATCGGCGCCTGATCCAACCCCGTGCCGAACCCGCGCCTGCCCGTAGGGTCTGTTGCCGTTTCGGCGCAAACCGCGTTGCCGCGACAAATGGCGCCAGGCTAGGCGCAGGACGCGGGCAATGGTCGTTCCCTTGCCAAGTCCTGCAACGACGCATGGCGCCATTTGCCGCGCAACCCGAAGGGACGGGCCAGTTTTAGCGCGGCGCGTCGTTACTCGACGGCTCATTTGGAATGCCAAACTTTGCGTCTCGTGCCTAGCTCCGCGCTAAAACTGGCTCCGGCGCGGTCGCGGCGAAATGGCAACAGACCCTAGCCAAGGCAGGCGCCACAGCGCCCTCCACCGGCCTGCCCGTCTGCGTTACCATGCTGGGCCGGACGCGGCAGCCTGCTGCGCGCAGGAGTAAGCATGTCGCACCCGTTTGATACCCTCACCCCCGACCTGGTCCTGGACGCCGTGGAAAGCATCGGCTTTCTTAGCGACGCCCGGGTCCTGGCCCTCAACAGCTACGAGAACCGCGTCTACCAGGTCGGCATCGACCAGGACGAGCCGCTGGTGGCCAAGTTCTACCGGCCCCAACGCTGGAGCGACGAGGCGATCCTCGAAGAACACAGCTTCACCTTCGAACTGGCCGAATGCGAAGTGCCGGTGGTAGCGCCGATCGTCCACGAAGGCCGCAGCCTGTTCGAGCATGCGGGGTTTCGTTTCGCCCTGTTCCCGCGGCGTGGCGGCCGCGCCCCGGAGCCGGGCAACCTCGACCAGCTCTACCGCCTCGGGCAACTGCTGGGTCGCCTGCACGCCGTCGGCGCCAACCGGCCGTTCAGCCACCGCGAGGCCCTGGGGGTGCAGAACTTCGGCCACGACTCCCTGGCGGCCTTGCTGCAAGGCGGTTTCATACCCAAGAGCCTGTTGCCGGCCTACGAGTCCGTCGCTCGTGACTTGCTCAAGCGTGTGGAAACCCTCTACCAGTCCACCCCGCACCAGAACATCCGCCTGCATGGCGATTGCCACCCCGGCAACCTGATGTGCCGCGACGAGGTGTTCCATATCGTCGACCTCGACGACTGTCGCATGGGCCCTGCGGTGCAGGACCTGTGGATGATGCTCGCCGGCGATCGCCAGGAGCGCCTCGGCCAGCTCTCCGAACTGATGGACGGCTACAGCGAATTCCACGATTTCAACCCACGGGAGCTGGCCCTGGTCGAACCGCTGCGGGCCCTGCGCCTGATGCACTACAGCGCCTGGCTGGCGCGGCGCTGGGACGACCCGGCGTTCCCTCGCAGCTTCCCCTGGTTCGGCAGCGAACGTTACTGGGGCGACCAGGTACTGGCCTTGCGCGAGCAGCTGGCGGCGCTCGACGAGGAACCGCTGCGGCTGTTCTGAAGGACGCGATGGCCACGGCACGGGCGCGGGAAAAGTCAGGACAGGTCTAGACATTTGTCCTTACAATCGCGCCTTTGTTAGTTGCCTAAGCAAGGATTCTCCATGCAAGCCGCCAACCTGCGCCGCGGGTACATACTGGGCCTGACCGCCTACATCATCTGGGGCCTGTTTCCGCTCTATTTCAAAGCCATCGCCAGCGTGCCCGCCGTGGAAATCATCGTCCACCGGGTGCTCTGGTCAGCGCTGTTCGGCGGCCTTTTGCTGATGGTCTGGAAGCATCCCGGCTGGTGGCGCGAACTGCGGAACAACCCCCGGCGCCTGGCGATCCTGGCCCTGAGCGGCACCCTGATCGCCGCCAACTGGCTGACCTACGTCTGGTCGGTGAACAACGGGCGCATGGTCGAGGCCAGCCTCGGCTACTACATCAACCCCTTGATCAACGTGCTGCTGGGCATGTTGATCCTCGGTGAGCGCCTGCGCCGCCTGCAATGGCTGGCGGTGCTGCTGGCGGCGGTCGGGGTGGCGCAGCAGGTATGGCAACTGGGCAGCCTGCCCTGGGTGTCGCTGGCGCTGGCGCTGAGCTTCGGTTTCTACGGCCTGATCCGCAAGCAGGCGCCGGTCAAGGCCCTGCCCGGGCTGGTGGTGGAGACCTGGATGCTGGTACCCATCGCCCTGGCCTGGCTGCTGCTGCACCCCGATGCCAGCAGCGCCCATGCCGCGTTCTGGGCCAGTTCCCAGGCCTGGTGGCTGGTGGCGGCAGGCCCGGTGACCCTGATCCCGCTGGTGTGCTTCAACGCCGCGGCCCGGGACCTGCCCTACACCACCCTGGGTTTCCTGCAGTACCTGGCCCCGACCCTGGTGCTGCTGCAGGCGGTACTGCTGTTCGGCGAGCAACTGTCCTCCAGCACCCTGGTGGCCTTCATGTTCATCTGGGCAGGCCTGGCGGTGTACAGCGTCGATGCCTGGCTGAGCCTGCGCGGACGCAGCTGATCAATAAACGATCAATCATCTGCAGGCCACGTCCCCTGTGGCCTGCGGCGGTTCTTCCCAAGCTTATCCACAGCCTGGTCCCCGCCATTTGTGCACAAGCCCTTGAAATTGCCGGTTTTTTGATCAATTCACGCAAAGCCGCGATACCACTGGGCCAGCGCCCGCTCTCTACAGGTTATCCACAGGCGCATGCACGCTTTATCGGGATAACCCAGCCAACCGCCTTCAGCCTTCGCTGCGCAGCACCAGTTCCACCATCAGGTCGTCGGCCAGGCTCTCCAGGCGCGCCTGCAAGACTTCCAGCGACAGGGTCAGGGGTACCGCCAGGATGGCCTCGGCGTGGAACAGCGGCTCGCTGCTCATGGGCGCCGGCCGCACCTCGGTCACCAACCGCTCCAGGTTGACCCCCTGCTCCGCCAGCAGGCGGGTGATATCCCGGACAATCCCCGGGCGGTCGTTGCCCACCAGCTCCATGGCGATGGGTTTCCAGGTGCATGATTGCTCGATGCCGCTTTGCGCGATCAGCACGCGGATGCCTTGGGCCGAGAGCCCCTGCAAGGCATCCACCAGCTCATCGTAGGCTTCGGCCGGCACCGCCACCCGGAGGATTCCGGCGAATTGCCCGGCCATCCGCGACAGGCGGCTTTCCAGCCAGTTGCCACCGTGGGCGGCGATGCACTGGGCAATGCGTTCGACCTGGCCGGCCTTGTCCGCAGCGAATACCGTGAGAACCAGATGGTCCATGGCGCAGCCCTCTTTTGGGGGGTGGAAGAGCAATTATAGGCAGGCTGCAGGCCACACCCGGCGCCTCCGGTCGAGGCCCGGAAAAGGGGGCGGTAGACCAGGAATGCAAATCGTGTACAACTTTTTGTATTTATGTGGAACAATCCTTCGGATTTTTGCGAACACCAAGCTTCCCAGCGTGACCGCATTGCACTGGCGAGTCGCGAAACGACGTATTTAGTCTAATTTTCACAACCGCAATTCATCATGTAGTATGCCGCAGCGCGCACTACATAATGTTGGAACGATGTCTGCCCAGGCTTGATCACAACCCCCGCGATCCCCGTCAGCAAGGCTCCGCCGTTGATTGGAAGCACCCAGCCGCCAGCGATGGCATGTACTGGTGAACAAGGTTGTGTTTTAAATGGCCGCCGGCTTCATTGTTAATTTGAAGAGCTGAAAAGCGAAATAGCTGAGCAGAGTGAGGCAAGCAATGACTGAACACGTTCAAGTCGGTGGCCTGCAGGTCGCCAGAGTCCTGTTCGACTTCGTGAACAACGAAGCCATTCCCGGTACCGGCCTCACCGCCGACGCATTCTGGGCAGGTGCCGACAAGGTCATCCACGACCTGGCGCCCAAGAACAAAGCCCTACTCGCCAAACGCGATGATTTCCAGGCGCGGATCGATGCCTGGCACCAGTCCCGTGCCGGCCAGGCCCATGATGCCGTAGCCTATAAAGCCTTCCTGCAAGACATCGGCTACCTGCTGCCGGAAGCGGCGGACTTCCAGGCCACTACCCAGAACGTCGATGAAGAAATCGCCCGCATGGCCGGCCCGCAGCTGGTGGTGCCGGTGATGAATGCCCGCTTCGCCCTCAACGCCTCCAACGCCCGCTGGGGCTCGCTGTACGACGCGCTGTACGGCACCGACGCCATCAGCGAAGCCGATGGCGCGCAAAAGGGCAAAGGCTACAACAAGGTCCGCGGTGACAAGGTCATCGCCTTCGCCCGCGCCTTCCTCGACGAGTCCGCGCCCCTGGCCGCCGGCTCCCACGTCGACTCGGTGAACTACAAGATCGCTGGCGGCAAGCTGGTGGTGACCCTCAAGGGCGGCAGCAACAGCGGCCTGCGCGACGACGCCCAGCTGGTCGGCTATCAGGGCGATGCCGCGGCGCCGACCGCGATCCTGCTCAAGCACAACGGCCTGCACTTCGAGATCCAGATCGACGCCGCAAGCCCGATCGGCCAGACCGACGCCGCCGGGGTCAAGGACCTGCTGATGGAAGCGGCCCTGACCACCATCATGGACTGCGAAGACTCGGTCGCCGCGGTCGATGCCGACGACAAGGTAGTGATCTACCGCAACTGGCTGGGCCTGATGAAAGGCGACCTGGCCGAGGAAGTGGCCAAGGGCGGCAACACCTTCACCCGCACCATGAACGCCGACCGCGAATACACCGGCGTCGACGGCTCGTCGTTGAAGCTGCATGGTCGCTCGCTGCTGTTCGTGCGTAACGTCGGCCACCTGATGACCATCGACGCGATCCTCGACCAGCACGGCAATGAAGTGCCGGAAGGCATCCTCGACGGCCTGGTCACCAGCCTGGCGGCGATCCACAACCTCAACGGCAATACCTCGCGCAAGAACAGCCGTACCGGCTCGGTGTACATCGTCAAGCCGAAGATGCACGGCCCCGAAGAAGCCGCGTTCACCAATGAGCTGTTCGGCCGCATCGAAGAGGTGCTGAACCTGCCGCGCAACACCCTGAAAGTCGGGATCATGGACGAGGAGCGCCGTACCACGGTCAACCTCAAGGCTTGCATCAAGGCGGCCAGCGAGCGCGTGGTGTTCATCAACACCGGCTTCCTCGACCGCACCGGCGACGAGATCCACACCTCCATGGAAGCCGGCGCCATGGTGCGCAAGGCCGACATGAAGGCCGAGAAATGGATCGGCGCCTACGAGAACTGGAACGTCGATATCGGTCTGAGCACCGGCCTGCAAGGTCGTGCGCAAATCGGCAAGGGCATGTGGGCGATGCCCGACCTGATGGCCGCCATGCTCGAACAGAAAATCGCCCACCCGCTGGCCGGCGCCAACACCGCCTGGGTGCCATCGCCGACCGCCGCCGCGCTGCACGCGCTGCACTACCACAAGGTCGACGTGTTCGCCCGCCAGGCCGAGCTGGCCAAGCGCGCCCGCGCTTCGGTGGACGACATCCTGAGCATTCCCCTGGCTCCCGACACCAACTGGACCGCGGAACAGATCAAGAACGAACTGGACAACAACGCCCAGGGCATCCTTGGTTACGTGGTGCGCTGGATCGACCAGGGCGTGGGCTGCTCCAAGGTGCCGGACATCAACGATGTCGGCCTGATGGAAGACCGCGCCACCCTGCGCATCTCCAGCCAGCACATCGCCAACTGGCTGCGCCACGGCGTGGTGACCCGCGAACAGGTGATCGAAAGCCTCAAGCGCATGGCCCCGGTGGTCGACCGGCAGAACGCCACCGACCCGCTGTACCGCCCACTGGCCCCGAACTTCGACAGCAATATCGCCTTCCAGGCCGCCCTGGAACTGGTGATCGAAGGCACCAAGCAGCCAAACGGCTACACCGAGCCGGTCCTGCATCGTCGCCGTCGTGAGTTCAAGGCCAAGAACGGCCTGTAACAACGCAGCGCCAGCGGTAAAGCAAAGCCCCGGTCCATGACCGGGGCTTTTTCATGCCTGCTCGTCGTGCCGGTGGCGCTACAGCACCACGCCCAGCTCATGCTTGACCAGCGCCAGCAGCTTGCTGGTATCGATGGGCTTGAGCAGGAAGTCCACCACGCTCAGGTGCATGGCGGCGATGGCGTCGCGCACATCGGCGTCGCCGGAAATGATGATGATCGGCAGGGCCGCCCGTTCCGATTCGCGCACCTGGCGAATCAGGTCCAGGCCACTACAGGGCGCCATGCGCAGGTCGGTGATCAGCAAGCCGATGGATTTGTTCGACTCGAGCATCTCCAACGCCGCCTTGCCACTGGCCGCGGTCATGCAGCGAATGCCATCGAGACCGAGTATTTCCGAAAGCAGCTCGCGGGCATCCTTGTCGTCATCGGCAATCAGCACCCGCTGCGGCGGCAGGTCGGGTTCCAGCATGACGGCACTCAGCGCCTCGCGCTCGGCATCGCTCAAGATATCGTGGTCGGACATACAGTTCTCTACAGGATCGAATCACCTAGCACAGTGGTCAGACATCGCCAGGCAGGCCTCCAATGTGCACTTCGTCGGAAAAATTTCCAAGCATCTTGATCAGAGCTTTTTTGCATCGATCGCCAGCGGCTCAAAGCCAAATGTCCGGCCCCCGTGAACGCTGACCGCCACCACCTGCAACACACCCGCGCCAGACGCCCGCGCGGCATGTCGCACCTAGACTTACGTCCAATGGGCGCTGGCGGGCACCTGGGCCGACTATTACCGGAATCCGAACACAACAAATCCAAGAAGATTGCGGTAATCGTCATGAGTAAAACGGACGCCTTCACCCAGGCCGGGAAGACCGCGGTACTACAGAACATCCAGGGCACGGTGCAGTTCCTGCAACGCTTCCCGCCCTTCAACCAGATGGAAAACCTGCACCTGGCCTACCTGGTGGAACAATGCCAGCTGCGCTTCTACGGCCCCGGCGACAGCATCATCAAGCCGGCCGACGGCCCGGTGGAGCACTTCTATATCGTCAAGCAGGGCCGGGTGGTGGGCGAACGTACCCACGCCGCCAAGGGCAGCACCGAGACCACCTTCGAGATCACCACCGGCGAATGCTTTCCCCTGGCCGCGCTGCTGGGCGAGCGAGCCACCCGCACCGAACACCGGGCCGCCGAAGACACCTTCTGCCTGCAACTGAACAAGGGCGCCTTCATCAAGCTGTTCGCCCTGTCGGCGGAGTTCCGCGATTTCGCCCTGCGTGGGGTCAGCAGCCTGCTCGACCAGGTCAACCAGCAGGTCAAGCGCAAGGCGGTGGAAACCCTCGGCACCCAATACTCGCTGAACACCCGCCTCGGCGAATTGGCCATGCGCCATCCCGTGACCTGCTCGCCGGCCACGCCACTGCGCGAAGCCGTGGCGCAGATGCATGAACAGCAGGTGGGCAGCATCGTGGTGGTGGACGAGCACAAGGCACCCCTGGGGATCTTCACCCTGCGCGACCTGCGCCAAGTGGTGGCCGACGGCAGCCAGGATCTCAACCAGCCCATCGACCGCCACATGACCCAGGCGCCGTTCTTCCTCAGCCCGGACCACAGCGCCTTCGACGCGGCCATCGCCATGACCGAGCGCCATATCGCCCACGTCTGCCTGGTCAAGGAACAGCGCCTGTGCGGCGTGGTGTCCGAGCGCGATCTGTTCTCCCTGCAACGGGTCGACCTGGTGCACCTGGCGCGGACCATCCGCAATGCCCCACGGGTGGAGCACCTGGTGGCCCTGCGCGGCGAGATCGGCCAACTGGTGGAACGCATGCTGGCCCACGGCGCCTCGTCGACCCAGATCACCCACATCATCACCCTGCTCAACGACCACACCGTGTGCCGGGTGATCGAACTGACCCTGGCCGACAAGGGCGACCCGGGCGTGCCCTTCAGTTGGCTGTGCTTCGGCAGCGAAGGCCGGCGCGAACAGACCCTGCACACCGACCAGGACAACGGCATCCTGTTCGAGGCCCGGGATGCGGCCCACGCGGCCGAGATCCGCGGCAAGCTGCTGCCCATCGCCCAGCAGATCAACCACAGCCTGGCCCAGTGCGGTTTCACCCTGTGCAAGGGCAACATCATGGCCGGCAACCCTGAGCTGTGCCTGTCCCGCGCCGAGTGGGCCCGGCGCTTTGCGGCGTTCATCCGCGAGGCGACCCCGGAGAACCTGCTGGGCTCGAGCATCTATTTCGACCTGCGGGTGGTCTGGGGCGACGAACAAGGCGCCGAACAACTGCGCCGCGGGATCCTCGACCAAGTGGCCGACAATCGCCTGTTCCAGCGCATGCTGGCGGAGAACGCCCTGCGCCAGCGGCCACCGGTGGGGCGCTTTCGCGAATTCGTGCTGGCCAAGAAGAACGGCGAGAAAGCCACCCTCGACCTCAAGGTCCAGGGCCTCACGCCCTTCGTCGACGGCGCCCGGCTGCTGGCCCTGGCCAACGGCATCGGCGCCATCAACACCTTGGAGCGTCTGCGCCAGCTGGTGTCCAAGCAAGTCATCGAGCCACTCGATGGCGCCGCCTATGAAGAGGCCTACCACTTCATCCAGCAGACCCGCATGCAGCAGCACCAGCGCCAGACCCGGGACAACCAGGCCTACTCCAACCGGCTCGACCCGGACAGCCTCAACCACCTGGACCGGCGTATCCTGCGTGAGTCCCTGCGCCAGGCCCAGCGCCTGCAAAGCAGCCTGGCCCTGCGGTACCAGCTATGAGCCTGTTCAACTGGTTCCGCCCGGCAGCCAGCGTCTTGAACGGCGAACAGCAGTTGCGCCGCGAGCGCCTGCCAGCCTTCGCCCCGCTGGGCGAAGGCAGCCTGCGCGAACAGCGCTGGGTGGTGGTGGACGTGGAGACCAGCGGCCTGAACCTCAATCGCGACCAGGTCCTGTCCATTGGCGCGGTGGCGATCGAGGACGGCGCCATCGACTTCCGCCAGCAATTCGAGCGCACCTTGCAGCGCGAGGGCCACAAGCTCAGCCCCAGCGTGCTGATCCATGGCCTGGGTCCCAGCGCCATCGCGGCCGGTTGCGATCCGATCGAGGCCCTGCTGGATTTCATGGAGTTCGTCGGCGACAGCCCGCTACTGGCGTTCCATGCCCCCTTCGACCAGCACATGCTCGCTCGGGCACTGAAGGACAGCCTGGGCTACCGCCTGCAGCACGACTTTCTCGACGTGGCGGACATGGCACCCCTGCTGTGTCCGGAGTTCCATATCCGCGACGCCGGCCTGGACGATTGGGTCAACGGCTTCAAGCTCCAGGTGGTGGAGCGTCACCACGCCGCGGCCGACGCCCTGGCCACCGCCGAGCTGGCGCTGATCCTGTTTCACCGCGCACGCCAGCAACAGATCCACAGCCCCTTGAACCTGCAACAGCGTCTCAGCCAGTGGAAGCGCCGGCAGCAGGCCCCCTCGTTCTGATCCCCCTACCGTGGCGAGGGAGCGTGCTCGCGCTCGGTCGCGCAGCGGTCGTAGCCCCTGAGTCCCGGGGCTAGCTGGCACAACGCCTTGGGCGTGCTTGCGCCCTCGCCACAACAGGAACCTGGCCTTGGGCACCCGCGATCCTCAGCGACAAGACAGCCGACCAGCGTGAATTGCGCCACTGTTTCGCCTCTGCCACAATCGCGAATAATTCTCGTTATTTGAAACTTCTCCCTGGGTGATTCCCGTTGTCGTCAGCCCCAAGCCCCCGCAATGAGTTGGTTGGTGCGCTCTACCGCGACCATCGTGGTTGGCTGCTGGCCTGGCTGCGACGCAACGTGGCCTGTGCCCAACGCGCCGAAGACCTGAGCCAGGACACCTTCGTGCGCCTGCTGGGCCGCGATGAACTCAAGGCCCCCCGTGAACCCCGGGCCTTCCTGGCGGCCATCGCCAAGGGCCTGTTGTTCGATCACTTCCGCCGCGCCGCCCTGGAGCAGGCCTATCTCAACGAGCTGCTGCTGATCCCCGAGGCCGAACAGCCCTCGCCGGAAGAACAGCAGATGATCCTCGAAGACCTCAAGACTATCGACCGCCTGCTCGATAAACTGTCGAGCAAGGCCCGCGCGGCCTTTCTCTACAACCGCCTCGATGGCCTGGGCCACGCCGAGATCGCCACCCGTCTCGGGGTCTCGGTGCCCCGGGTCCGCCAGTATCTGGCCCAGGGCATCCGCCAATGCTATATCGCCCTCTACGGGGAGCCGACATGACCCCCATCAGTTCCAAACCGGTGTCCGCCCGAGTGCTGGACGCCGCCATCGCCTGGCAGCTGTCGCTGGACGGCGGCGGCAGTGCCCTGGAGCACGAAGAGTTCGCCAAATGGCACTGCGCCCATGAAGAACACGCCCGCGCCTGGCGCCAACTGGGCATGCTCGACCAACGCTTCAACCTGGCTCCTGGCCCGGCGCGCAATGCCCTGGCGCAATCGCGCGAAGGCCTGCGCCGGCGCGTGCGCAAGCTTGGCCGCGGGATCGCCAGCGTGGTGCTGGTGGGAGGCCTGGCGCTGTTCCTCGAGCAGCACTACCTGCCGCTGGACTACTGGTTGGCCGACCAGCGCACCGGGACCGGCGAGCAGCTCATGCTGCGCCTGTCCGACGGCACCCTGGTCAACCTCAATACCCACAGTGCGCTGGACGTGCGCTTCGATGACAAACAGAGGCGCATCATCCTGCAGGAAGGCGAAGTCCTGATCGAAACCGGGCACGGCGACAGCCGCCCGTTCATCGTCGAAACCCGCGACGGCCGGCTACGGGCCCTGGGCACCCGGTTCCTGGTCAAGCGCGAAGACCAGGGCACGCGCCTGGGCGTGCTGCAATCGGCGGTGGCCGCACGGCCCCAGGACGGCCAGGACGAAAAAGTCTTCAAGGAAGGCCAGCAGGTACTGATGCAGCGCGATGGCCTGCAAGCCCCACAGGCCCTGGCCCTGGGCGCCGATGCCTGGAGCCGGGGCATGCTGGTGGTGGACAACGCCCGCCTGGGCGACCTGATCCAGGAGCTGGGCCGTTATCGCCACGGCTACCTGGGCGTCGCCCCCGAAGTGGCCGACCTGCGCATCACCGGCAGTTTCCCGCTGCACAACACCGACCTGGCGCTCGACGCCCTGCTGCCGACCCTGCCGGTACAGATCGAGCGGCGCACCGACTGGTGGGTCAACGTCGTCGCCAAGGCCGACCCCAAGCCCTGACACCTCCTTTGCCCGCCGACTCCAACCTGCCTTGGAGCCGGCGGGCGACTGCCCTTCTTTCGCAAATCTAAATTATTTTCAATTCGCCCTATCACTTTTCGAATCTCGTCCGGCTCATAGGCAATTGCGAAACATTTCCATCCAGGAGCCGCCGTATGTCCCGCCCCCTAGACACCCTGTTGCGCCCCAGCCTGCTGGCCATTGCCATTGCCCTGAGCGCCCCCCTGGCCAGCCCGTTGCTGATGGCAGCCGAGCAGTCCTCCAGCGTGCGCGCCTACAACCTGCCGGCGGCGCCCCTGGCCAGCACCCTGAACCAGATCGCCAGCCAGGCCGGCCTGGCCCTGAGCCTGAATCCGTCGCTGGCGGCCGGCAAGACCTCGGCCCCGGTCCAGGGCCAGTTCGACGCCGCCGGCGCCCTGCGCGAAGCCTTGCGCGGCACTGGCCTGCAACTGCAGCACAGCAGCGCCGGCACCTACAGCCTGGTGGCCGTACCGGACGGCGTCGTGACCCTGCCGGAAACCAATATCAGTGGCCAAGGCAGCTATGAAACCGCCTGGGGCCCCGTAGAAGGTTATGCCGCCACTCGTACCGCAGCGGGAACCAAGACCGACACGGAACTGCGGGAAGTGCCACGCTCGATTTCCGTCGCCACCCGTCAGCAGATGACTGACCGCGCCGTGCAAAACCTCGATGACGCCGTGCGCTACATGCCCGGCGTCACCGCCAGCAGCTATGGCAGCGACAGCCGTGCAGAGTGGCTGACCGTACGAGGCTTCGAACCCACCCAATTCCTCGATGGTTTGCCGCTCCCCAAGGGCACCTACACCATGCCGAAGATGGAAACCTGGGACCTTGAACGAGTAGCCCTGCTGCGTGGGCCGGCGTCGTCGGTCTACGGCCAGACGCCTCCGGGAGGCTTGCTGGACATGGTCAGCCGTCGCCCTGAAGAAGTCGCCAGCCACGAAGTGCGATTGCAGATCGGCAGCTATCAACGCAAACAGATCAGCTTCGACAGCACAGGCCCCATCGATGACGAAGGCCGCTTCCTGTACCGCGTCAGTGGTGTAGTCCGCGATGCCAACACCGCCATCGAACACAACCAGGACAAACGCTACAACCTGGCTCCCAGCCTGACCTGGAACATCGATGAAGACACCAAGCTGACCTTCCTCAGCCAGTTCAACCGTGACGATACCGGTATCACCAGCCAGTTCCTGCCACTGCAAGGCACCAAGCTGGCGACCCCCGCAGGCAAGATCAAATACCACAAGAACCTCGGCGATCCGAGCTGGGAGTTCTACGACAAGACCTATTACGCGCTGGGTTATGCCCTCGAGCACCGCATGAATGACGTCTGGCAGTTCCGTCAAAATCTGCGCTACACCAAGAGCGACCTGTCGTTCCAGGGCATCACCGCTGGCGGCGGCTACTGGCCCAACAAACCCGACCAGGCTGTAAGCCCGGATGGCACGGTCCGCCGTGGGGCCAACATCGTCAACGAAGACATCAGCCAGTTTGCCGTGGACAACAACTTCCAGGCCGACTTCAACACTGGTGAACTCAAGCACACGTTGTTGCTAGGCCTCGATCACCAACGCATCAACACCAACTACAAGTGGCTGTACGGCGAGGCCCCCACCAGCAACATCATCCGCCCGATCTACGGCCAGGACTTCAGCAAGGTCAGCTATTCCGCGTTCAACGATTACAACCAGAAGCGCCAGGGCACCGGGCTGTACCTCCAGGACCAGATGGCCCTGGACAACTGGCGCCTGACCCTTGGCGGCCGCCAGGACTGGCTGCACACCGATACCAAGTTCTACAACATCGACAACCAGCCCCGTGACAAACGCGACGACCACGCCTTCACCGGCAACGCGGCGCTGAGCTATGTCTTCGATTCGGGCTTCACGCCCTATGTTTCCTATGCCGAGTCCTTCCAATCCGAAGCCGGTGGCAGCAGCACCGGCAAAGCCTTCGAGCCCAGCACCGGCAAGCAGTACGAACTGGGCCTCAAGTACCAGCCCCCGGGCAGCGAGATGCTGTTCACCGCTGCGGTATATGACCTGACCCGCCAGAACATCGTGCTCACCGACAACCTGGGCGTCAGCCGGCCATTGGGTGAGGTCAAGGTGCGTGGTTTCGAGCTGGAAGCCGTGGGTAACGTCAACGAGAACCTCAAGCTGACCGCCTCCTACACCTATGCCAACAGCAAGATGACCAAGGTCGGCGACCCTCAGGACAAGAACCGTCCATTGCCCATCACCCCGGAAAACCAGGCAGCGGTCTGGGCTGACTACACCTGGCACAACGGCCTGCTGGATGGCTTCGGCGTAGGCTTCGGTGCCCGCTACATCGGTGAGACCAACAATATCCCTGCGGGCAGCCTGCCCTATGTCGCCAACAAATCCGACGGTCATACCGACTCCTACACCGTCTACGATGCCGCCGTGCACTATGACCTGGGACGCCTGAGCAATTCGCTCAAGGGCGCCAGCGTGGCTCTGAACGCCAATAACGTGTTCGACAAGGAATACATGTCGACCTGCGACGGCACCTACTGCTACTACGGCGACCGCCGCAACGTCATGGCCAGCGTCAACTACAAGTGGTAATCGGCTGATCACTACCCGTTGAAACAAGGGTCACGGCACTGCCGTGGCCCTTTTGCATCTGGATGCTCCATGAAAAGCACAACCATCCGCCGCTGGTCCTTCATCCACACCTGGACCAGCCTGATCTGCACGGTGTTCCTGCTGATGCTGGCGCTCACCGGGCTGCCGCTGATCTTCCACCACGAGATCGACCACCTGCTGGGCAACGCCCCCGAGTTGCGGGAGATGCCTGCCGATACACCGCGCCTGGACTTGCAGCAGCTAGTCAAGGCCGCCCAGGCCCATCGGCCGGGCGAGGTCCTGCAGTACTTCGGCTGGGAGGAAGACGAGCCCAACGGCGTGACCACCATCATGGCCAAGACCGCCGGCACCGATCCCAACCTCTCCTATACCTTCATGCTCGACGCCCGTACCGGCGAGGCACTGGAGACGCCCTCGGCCAACGACGGCCTGATGATGTTCATCCTGCGCCTGCACGTGGACATGCTCGCCGAGTTGCCGGGCAAGTTGCTGCTGGCCTTCATGGGCGTGCTGTTCGTGCTGGCGATCGTCTCCGGCACCGTGCTCTACCTGCCGTTCATGCGCCGCCTGAAGTTCGCCACCGTGCGCCAGGACAAGTCCCGCCGCCTGCGCTGGCTCGACCTGCACAACCTGATCGGCGTGGTGACCCTGACCTGGGCCCTGGTGGTGGGAGTGACGGGGGTGATCAGCGCCTGCGCCGACCTGATCATCGCCGCCTGGCGCAACGACAGCCTCGCGTCAATGGTCGCGCCCTACCGCGATGCGCCGCCGCTGCAAACGCTGGCGCCGGCCAGTCGCCTGCTGGACATCGCCCGGGACGCGGCTCCGGGCATGCAACCGGACTTCATCGCCTTCCCCGGCACGCGCTTCTCCAGCGAGCATCACTATGCGGTGTTCCTCAAGGGCGACAGCCACTTGACCTCGCACCTGCTGACTCCGGTGCTGATCGACGCCAGCACCCTGGAAGTCACCGCCGTGGCCGGCCGCCCCTGGTACATGGATGCCATGGGCATGTCGCAACCGCTGCATTTCGGTGACTACGGCGGCATGCCGATGAAGGTGCTGTGGGCCGTGATGGACGTGCTGACCATCATCGTCCTGGGCAGCGGCCTGTACCTGTGGATCATCCGCCGTCGAGCCGCCAGGCCGTTACCGGAGGTGCGCCCATGAAACGCCGTCAAGCGAGCTTCTGGAAGGTCTTCGCCGCGCCCCTGGCCATCGGCCTGCTCAGCACCGCCGGGCTGTTCGCGGCATTGCTGGGCGACGGCCTGTGGGACAGCCTCAGCTGGATCGGCCTGGGCCTGCCGGCGCTGATCGCCCTGCGCGGCCTGTTCAAGCGCCAGGGCGCGGCTTGATCCCGGCGGGAGGAAAACCGCGCCACAGGTACATGGACAGCACCAGGCCGACCAGCATCACCGGGATGAACCCACGGTTTTCCAGCAGCGCCTCGATGGCCACCAGCACGCTGAACAGCGCCAGCCCCAGCAGTGGTACGTAGCTGGCGGCCAGCGCCCAGCGCCAGGGGCGGGTCACCCGGGCCGGGCCGCGCAGGCCCAGCAGGGCACAGCCCAGGGCCGGCAGCGCCAGCGCCGGCAGGGCCCAGTACCAGGCCATGTAGGCGAACGCCATGATCAGCTCCGGCTCGCCCTCGCCCTTGCGGCGAAACTCGTACTGCAAGGCCAGGTACACCGTCAGGGCCCCCAGCAAGGTCAGGGCCAGGCTGATCAGCCCATGCCGAAGATAAGAACTGCGCATCCACTACTCCTGGTCCATATCCATGCGCAACTGTGGCCTGTGCCAGCGGCTGCGCTAAGATCCTCGGGCGAGAGCCTGTGCTCCCCTATCCACGAGGAATATTCATGTCCATCCCCAGCATGACGCTGTTCCACAACCCGGCATCACCCTATGTACGCAAAGTCATGGTGCTGCTGCACGAAACCGGGCAGCTGGATCGAGTCGCCCTGCATGACTGCCAGCTGACCCCGATCAAGCCCGATGCCGCGCTGAACCAGGACAACCCCCTGGGCAAGATCCCCGCCCTGCGCCTGGCCGACGGCCAAGTGCTGTACGACAGCCGGGTGATCCTCGACTACCTCGACCAGCAGCACGTCGGCAACCCGCTGATCCCCCGCGAGGGCTCGGCCCGCTGGCGGCGCCTGACCCTCGCGGCCCTGGCCGACGGCATCATGGATGCTTCGCTGCTGGTGCGCTACGAACTGATCCTGCGTGCGCCCGAACAACAGTGGGAGCCATGGGTCGAGGGTCAGCGCGACAAGATCCGTCGGGGCCTGGCAGAGCTCGAGGCCCACGCCATTGCCGAGCTGGCCAGCCACTTCGACATCGCTGCCATCAGCGTCGCCTGTGCCCTGGGCTACCTGGACTTCCGCCACCCCGACCTGGAGTGGCGCCAGGCCCAGCCCCGGCTCGCCGCCTGGTATGCCGAGGCCAGCCAGCGCGCCTCGTTGCTGGCGACCCAGCCGCCGGTCTAGTCGGTCAACCGGTCGGGCCCTGGGCGCCGCGCAGTGCTTGGCCCGAGCGGTTTTCCTGGACCTGCCGGCTGGCGCAGCAACCACCAGGCATTGGCTGGAAACAAGCCGGCAATCCGCAGCGCCAGGTTCTCTCGCTGGCGCTGGTCCTCACGCAACCCCAACGACCTACTCACGGATCACTCCCAGGTCGAAGTGCAGCGGTTGCGTCTCCTTGCGCTGGCCAACGCCGTACCAGTCCAGCTTGCGGGTCAGCACCATGAACACGCCCAACAGGCCGAACAGCAGCAACGAGCCCATCAGCAGCGCGTAGTCCTCAGCGCTCAACAGGCCGTAGAGCAGGCCATACAAGGCAGCCAGGGCGCCTGCGAACATCGCGCCGTTACGCCAGCTGCGCAGCACATGGCTGACATAGAAACCGATCAACCCCACGCAGGCCGTGGCCGACACGCCATAGGCCAACTCGAAGCCCAGGTGCTCGGACAACGACAGCAGCAACAGGTAGAAGAACGCCAGCGCCACGCCCACCAGGCCGTACTGTATCGGGTGCACCGCCAGGCTCTTGAGCACTTCGAAGAGGAAGAAGCCGGCGAAGGTGAGGCCGATGAACAGCAAGGCGTACTTGATCGCCCGGTCGCTCTTGAGGTACTGGTCCACCGGATCGATGAAACTCACGCCGAAGCTGCGGCTGTTGAAGCCCTGGCATTGGCTGCCGAATGCGCAACGCTCCATGGCATGTTCCAGGTTGGTGGAGAAGAACGAGGTCTGCCAGATGGCCGAGAAGCCTTTCTCGGTGACTTCCCGACGTACCGGCAAGTAGTTGCCGATGAAGCTCGGGTGCGGCCAGTTGGCCGTCAGCAGGACCTTGCTGGTCTTGCCCACTGGCAGCACCGCCAACTGGCCGGTGCCTTGCAGGCGCAGGTCGAAGGCGAAGTCCAGGCGACTGGCCTTTCTCAGGTCCAGGGGTGGCAACGTCACATGCACCCCTTCATCCAGCCAGCTGACGAAAGTGCCCGGGGCAAAATCCAGGACCTGGCCGTTGAGCTGCAGTTGCAGGGCATTCTCGATCCCACGGATATCACTGATACCCACGGCCAGGAATGGCTGGTCGAACTTGTAGTCGGCAAAATCCTCCTTGATCCCGTATTGCTCGGGCACCACGAACTGGCCACTGATGTGGTTGTCGGCGTGGAACAGCCGCGCCTCGTAGATACCCCGGGCGCGCAGCTCGGTCTGGACCTTGCCGTCCAGCTCGAACTGCTCCGGCAGGAAGAACATGCGCCCCTGCTCTTCGCCCACCTCCTGATAGCGCTTCTTGGTCTTTTGGTCGGTTTTCCAGGTGCGCACGGTCTTGCGGTAGTCCACCACCAGCACCGGGCCGCGAAGCTGCTGCTGGGTGCTGGAGCTGCGGGCGATATCCTCGAGCACGCCATCGCGCAGTTGCTGGCGCTCGCCGATCAGGCCGCTGATCAGCAGCAGCGGGATCATCAACAAGATGATCAACAGGGCAATGGCCCCGAGCTTGAAGGACAGATTTCGGTTCATGGGGCTCTCCCTGTGTGAATGCAGGAGAGTCTGGGACCCCGCCATGGGGGTTTTATGGAGCCCGTGTGGAGACTCTATGGAGAATCCCCAAGGCCTTTGTGGCAAGAGAGCTTGCTCCCTCGCCACATCCGCAGGTCAAGGCAGGCGCAACGTCACCTGGACACCGCCGGGCACGTTGTCGATCCGCAGTTGGCCGCCATGCAGCTGCACCACCTCGTCGACGAAGTTCAGCCCCAGGCCAGTGCTCTTGCGCCCGCTGTCCGGGCGCGGCAGGGAATAAAAACGCTCGCACAGGCGTGGCAGGGCGTAGTCAGGAATCGGCTCGCCCCGGTTGAACAGCTCCAGCTCCACGCCGCCTTCCGTAGGCCGGGCAGAGAATCGCAGCGAGCCCTGGGGCGGGCTGAAGTCCAGGGCATTGGCCAGCAGGTTGCCCAGGGCCTGGCGCAGCAGGAAGGGCTCGCCGGACCAGGCCAGGTCCGCCGGCACCTGTTGCTCCACCTGCAACTGCTTGCCTTCGATACGCCCGTGCTGGCTGTCGAGCAAGTCCTGGACCAGGGGCGCCAGCGGCACCTTGACCCGCTCCTCCAGGCCCTGGCGTTGTTCCACCTGGGCCAGGTTCAGCAGGCGCTCGATCAGCTGCTGCATGCGTGCGCTTTCACTGTCGATATTGCCGACGAAGCGCTGGCGCTGGGCCTGGGGCATGTCTTCCTGGAGCAGCTCCGCCGCGCCACGGATCGCCGCCAGCGGGCTTTTCAGCTCATGGGTCAGGGTATGCACGTAGCGCTCGACATAGGCCTTGCCCTCCAGCTGGGTGCGCATGCGCTCCACCGCCGTGGCCAGTTGTTCCATCTCGCCGCCGCGATAATGCGGCAACTCGGCCCGCCGCCCTTCGCTCACCGCCAGCGCATAACCGGTCATGCGCCGCAGCGCGGCACTCAACCACCACGACAGCAAAGCGCCGAACAACAGGCCCATGGCAATCAGTCCGGCGCCGTACCACAGCAAGCGCCGCTCGGTGCGGTCGACATAGGGCTGCAACGAACTGTTGGGCTTGGCCACCGTCACCACGCCGATGATCTGGCCGTTGTCGCGAATCGGCGCGCCCACGTGCATCACCGAAGAATTCGGGTCATCGGCCACCGCCCGTGACGAGCGCGCGCCGTACTGCCCACGCAGGGTCAGGTAGACGTCGTTCCAGCGCGAGTAGTCCTGGCCCACCGCCAGGCCGCTGGAGTCCAGGACCACGATGCCCCGGGCGTCGGTCACGTAGATCCGGTGGTTGACCTGGTTCTTCGGCAGGCCCCAGATGGTCGCGGCCGGCTGGCGCTCGCCGTAGGCCCGCAGCAATTGCGGCCAGCGGTTCTCGCTGAGGGTGCCGGCCTTGAAGTCGTCGCGCAGGATCTCCGCCAGCAGGTTGGCGGTGTCCACCAGGGTTTCCTCGGTGGACTGGCGCACCCCGGGGCGGATCTCCTTCATCACCGTGCTCAGCACGAAATAACCGGTGAAGCTGATGAACAGCAGGTAGACCAGGAAGATCCGCAGGCCCAGGGTCATCAGGCGTGACTCGGGCTGTAGCTGTAGCCCAGGCCGCGATGGGTCTGGATCGGTTCGGCCTGGGCCGCCACCAGGCGCAGCTTGGCCCGCAGGCTCTTCACATGGCTGTCGATGTTGCGCTCGTAACCCACGTCCGCCATCACCCCGAGGGCATCGAGCAACTGCTCGCGACTGAACACCCGCTCGGGTTGCTCCAGCAGGCATTGCAACAGGCGGAACTCATGCCGGGTCAGGCTCAGGGCCTGGCCGCGATAGCTGATCTGCACCCGCTCGGGATCGATGGTGAACAAGGCCGCCGCTTCCGGCTCCGGTGCCGGGCGCGGGACCATGCGCTTGAGGATGGCCTTGACCCGGGCCGCCACTTCCCGCGGGCTGAAAGGCTTGACCACGTAGTCGTCGGCGCCGATCTCCAGGCCCACCACCCGGTCGATCTCGCCGTCCCGGGCACTGAGGAACATCACCGGCACCTCGCTGAAGCGCCGCAGTTGCTTGCAGGTTTCGAAACCGCTGATATCCGGCAGGCCGATATCGAGGATGACCAGGTCCGCCGGGGTCGCCTGCTGGTACTCCAGGGCCGCGCGTCCCAGGGTCAGCCAGGTGGTGCTGAAGCCTTCGCCCTGCAGGGCAAAAACCAGGGTGTCGGCAATCGCCGCTTCGTCTTCGACAATCAGGATATGGGGCATGGCATCCAGGCACGCAAATTCAATGGGCGAACGGTGCCGGATGCCTTATGGACAGTCAATCGGAGCTTGCACCGCCGCCTGCGCCGCGCGCCAGCCCAATCAGCAGTCAGGCTTGTCGGCGGTGTAGCGCCGTGCCGGGTTCACCGCCGCGCCGAATTCACGCAGGGCCTTGGCGCCGATCAGCAGCGGATAGTTGAAGCTGCTGCGGTCGGTGAGGTTGACCTCCACCGTACGCTTGACGTTGCCCAGGCACATTTCCAGCTCCACCACCGGGCGCTTGGCGGCCTGGGACTCGTCGCGCTCGTCGTCTTCGTCGGAACGGCTCTTGATCTTGCTGATCCGCGCCACCTTGTGTTCGTAGACCTTGTCGCCGGCATCCTTGGTGGCCAGGCGGAAGCGCACCCAGTTCTCGCCATCGCGGGTGAAGGTCTGGATGTCCCTGGCCGACAGCGACGCGGTCAGGGCCCCGGTATCCATCTTGGCGGCCAGGGTTTCGCCGATTTCCGGCAGGCGGATGTATTCATAGCGACCGTACAGGGTCGGCTCGGCGGCCAGGACCGGCAACGCCACAAGAGACAGCAGTGCAAGGACGGATTTCACGACGATGGATTCCTCGAGGAAAGGGGCTGCGGGATTTTAGACCGCCGCCGGGCGATTGGTTCGGACGCTGCCGCAACCAGTCTGCAGGACACTTGTAAAAAGCTTGTCACAGCGCAGGTGAAACATTCGTCAGCACACTAGAATTTGGCCTGCTCGCCGAAGCTGCTTATCATTGCGCGCCCCGAGAAATCTGAAGAGTGCCCTATGCGCCGACTGCTCACCGGCTGTCTCGTCACCCTGCTGCTTCTGCTCAACACCCTGGTGCTGTTCGGGCCCTTGATGGTGTTCGCCCTGCTCAAGCTGGTCCTGCCGGGCCGCCTGCGGGACTATGCCTCCGGCGCGGTGATGTGGATCGCCGAGACCTGGGCCGAGATCGACAAGCTGATCTTCGCCACCTGCATCCCCACCCGCTGGGACATTCGCGGTGGCGAAGGCCTGCGTGAAGACACCTCGTACCTGGTGGTCAGCAACCACCAGTCCTGGGTCGACATCCCGGCCCTGATCCAGACCCTCAACCGGCGCACGCCGTTCTTCAAGTTCTTCCTCAAGAAGGAACTGATCTGGGTGCCGTTCCTGGGCCTGGCCTGGTGGGCGCTGGACTACCCCTTCATGAAGCGCTACAGCAAGGCCTTCCTGGCCAGGCACCCGGAACTGCAAGGCAAGGACCTGGAGATCACCAAGGCCGCCTGCGAACTGTTCAAGCGCCAGCCGGTGACCGTGGTCAACTACCTGGAAGGCACCCGCTTCACCCCGGCCAAGCGCGAGCAGCAAGCCTCGCCTTTCCGTCACCTGCTCAAGCCCAAGGCTGGCGGCGTGGCCTTCGTCCTGGCCGCCATGGGCGAACAGCTGGACGCCATGCTGGACGTCACCGTGGTCTACCCCCAGGAACGCATTCCCGGCTTCTGGGACTTGATCAGCGGCAACGTACCCAAGGTGATCATCGATATCCGCACTCGCGAGCTGGACCCGGCCCTGTGGCACGGCGACTACGAGAACGACCCGGCGTTCCGCCAGCAGGTCCAGGACTGGGTCAACCAGCTGTGGACCGACAAGGACCAGCGTATCGACGCGTTGCTGGCCGGGGCCGACTGAGCCCCATCCCGCTACCCTGGGGGCGCCGCCCCTAGGGCTTGAGCACCTGCCCGAGGATCAGCAGCCCGGGAATCCAGCCGGTACCGATCGCGCAGGCCAGGGTCAACAACGCCACCTGGCGCTGGATCTTGCGCGACAGCCCCAGCAGCAGGAAGAAGGTGAACCACAACAGGGTCCAGGCCAGCCAGTTGAGCGCGTTCCACACCCCGAAAGCCCCGCCCACATCGCCCAGCGCCTGGATCGCCACCGTGGCCGCGGTGAGGCTGACGAACAGGCAGAACCAGCCCAGCCCCCGACCGTCGTTGCCCAGCCACTGGTTGGCCGCCACCCACAGGTAGGTGAACGCGAACAGCAGGGTCAGCGCCCCGCCCCGCACCTCGCCGGCGAGAAAGATCATGTACAGGGCCACCAGCAGGCTCAGGCTGCCGACCAGGGCATTGATCACCGCGACCTCCCTGCCACTGATGCGCTCCATCAGCCAGATGCCGTTGACGAACAGCACGGCGCCCACGTACAGCAGAATCAATCCAAGCAGCATGACGATACCCTCGCGTTATTGTTGTTCTTGGCTCATTTGTCCGGGTGCTGGCGCAGCAGGTCCTGGGCGACCTTGAGAATCGGCTCCCGGCTCTTCATCGCCTCCTGGCAGAGGAACCCATGGGCCTGGCCTTCCTCCCAGCCATGCAGTTGCATCAACAGCACCTTGGCCCGGTTGATATCCACCTGGCTGGCCAGGCGTTCCTGCAACTGCGCGTGCTTGTGCTTGAGCTTGAACAGCTCTTCGCTGACCCGGCGCGCGGCGACCAGCGCCGGCAGGATCTTGTGCGCGTCCAACAGCTGGAGGATCACCCCGTGGCACTCCAGCTCGATGATCTGCGACAGCACCGCCGGGCTCTCGTACTCCACCAGGGCCACCACGGTGGTGCGCGGCGAGCCGCTGCCGACCAGCGCACTGATCTGCTCGTGATGATGGTTCTGGAAGATGCCGGTGAAGATCACGTCCACCGGCACATCGAAGTGCTTGGGTGGCGGCCAGATCTGGCGCACCGAACAACCGATACGGATCAGCTGCAACACCAGGGCATCGCTCAAGGCCCCGGGCGGGTTCAGCACCATTACCTGCAGCTCGCGCAGGGAACCGAGGATCGAGTTGGCGCTCATCGGTGCGAGCCCTCGCCCATGCTGGCGGACCAGTCGTCCAGGTTGTGCACCACCACGTAGGGGTCCGGCCGGATGGGCTCGGGGGATTGCCAGCGCACCTGGAACGTCCCGCGTGAATCGATCTCGGCGATGCGCGAGGTCAAGTGGCTGTGGTTGTTCTGCTGCTCCACCCAGATCGGCCCCTGGGGGGCGTCCAGGCGCTGGCGGTAAAGCTCGGGCTGCACCTGCTCCACCCGCCAGCCCTGGGCCGCCTGCATGGCCCGGCCGAGCATCAGGGTCTGGCAGTAGGCCGCCTCGGTCCACGCGGTGATGCTGACGTCCTCGGGAAAGAAGGCATTGCAGGCGCGGACGAACTCGCGACTGGCCGGGGTATCGATGCTGGAGAAATACGGCGCGACCACCACATGCCCCTCGGCCACCTCGCTGCCCATCTTGGCGATCTCCGCCTCGCTGGTGGTCAGGCTGGCGATGCGGGGCCGGGGCGCGTCGCCATAGCGCCGGGCAATGGCCCGGTACAGCTCGGCGGTGCCGGTGCCCACCACGGTGGAGAACACCACGTCGGCCTGGGCCTTGACGATCAGGTCCACGGCTCGCGCCAGGTCCTCGTCCGAGGGATACAGCGGGATGTAGATCTCCTCCAGCACCGTGCCGCCGTGCTGGCGATACAGGTGGCGCATCACATGGTTGCTCTCCCGGGGGTAGATGTAGTCCGAGCCGATGAACACCACCCGTTCCCCGTAGTGGCGGATCAGGTAGGCCGCCAGCGGCGCGCTGTTCTGGTTCGGGGCCGGGCCGCCGTAGATGATGTTCGGCGAATACTCGAAGCCCTCGTAGGGCGTCGGGTAGCAGAGCAGCGCGTCGGTGCGCTCCACCACCGGCATCACCGCCTTGCGCGTGTGGGACATGTAGCAGCCCACCAGCAGGCGTATCCCGTGGTTGCGGATGAACTCATCGGCGTACAGCCGATAGCGATCCGGGTCGCCGCCGGGGTCCCGCGCCAGTGCCTGGATCGGCAGGCCGGCCACGCCGCCCTGGCGGTTCAGTTGCTCGATGGCCAGCAAGGCGCCGTAGCGCTGCGAACGCTCGATGTCGGCGGTGACGCCGGTCTCGGAAAACAGCAGCCCGATCTGGGGCTGGTCCGGATGTGAAACCATGAATGACTGCTCCTTGTTCGACGCGGCCTACTGGCGGCTGAACCCGATCCTGCCCTGCGCCATGTGCGCCGCATAGACCACCGGTGGCTCGCCCATGACCGGAGCGTGGTACTCCAGGAGGAATTCGGCCAGGGGCACTTCCAGATGCTGGCGCACGCTGCGGCGCAACGCACGGGCGCCGAACTGCCGGTCGAAACCGGCGCGGGCCACCTGGGCCAGCACCTGGGGCGTGGCCACCAGGCTGCAGCGATGCTTCTCCAGGCGCCGGTTGAGCCGCTGCACCTCAAGCGCCACCAACTGCTCCACCAGGCCACGCTCGATCCAGTTGAAGGTAATGATGTTGTCGAGACGGTTGACGAACTCCGGGGCGAAGGCCTTGAGCAAGCGGGCCCTGACCAGCTTCTCCACCGCCCGATGCCGTGAAGCCGCGGTGGAGGGCAGCAACCAGCCCAGCCAGCCCTTGCGCCGCTGGTCGTAGCCCTGGATCTCCCTGGCCGCGAGGTTGCTGGTCATGAAGATCAGGCTGTTGCGAAAACTGTAGCTGCGCTCGCCCGAGGCCACCGTGAGCATGCCGTTGTCCAGCACGTTGAGCAGCGCCTGGACCACCTGCGGGCTGGCCTTCTCCAGCTCGTCGAAGAGCACGATGCCGGGGCGCCCGAGGCTGCCGTCGAGCTTGTCCTGGTCGAACAGGGTATTGCCCTCCTTCGCCCCCACGTAGCCGGGCGGCGCGCCAGTGAGCGCGGCGGCATAGTGCTCCTGGGACAGGGTGTTCATGTCGATGCGGCAGAAGGCATCGGCATCGCCATGCAGGGCCCTGGCCAGGGCCCGCACGATCTCGGTCTTGCCCACCCCGGTGGGCCCCAGGAACAAGGCGGTGTAGAGCGGTCGGCGTGGATCGGTGATGTCTGCGCGCACCACCCGGAGCATGTCCTGGACACTGTCCAAGGCCTGGTCCTGGCCGAGGATCTCGGCGCGCAAACTGGCCATGATGGCCTCGATATCGAAACGGTAACGGCTGTGCAACGCCGCCTGGCTGGCCAGGTGGGCCTGGACCAGCGGCGCATCGGCGCGGTTCTCGCTGGCCAGGGCCTGGTCCTGGGCCTGGCGACGCTGCGACTGCTCCAGCATGTCGGTCAGGAAGGGCATGGGAATGACTCCATCTTGCGCAGGGAAGAAAAGGACGCGGGCCGCCTGGCTGCGACAGCCCGCCGTTCAACCTGCCGCGCAGGTCAGGCCTCTTTCTCCACACCCTCGTAGGGCAGCCGCCCCACCGGGCACTGCGCAACGCCCGAGGTCGAGCGAGTGATCTTCTCGACGTTTTCCCGGGCCTTCTCGGCGTCGGTCACCCAGGTCTTGTAGAACTCGAAGGGGCACTCGGCCAGGCCACGGTCGCCCTCGCCGGAGTTGTTCAAGCCGGTGTAGCCGCGATGGAGGATCTTGTACAGGTGGTTCTGCGACTGATCGTTGGCCCGGGCATCGCGGATCTGCGAGATCGACAGCTGGGCGTACTGGATGCCCATTTCCTCCTCGCCGCATTCACCGAGGGTACGGCCATCGAAACCGATGATCGCCGAGTGGCCGAAGTAGGAATAGACGCCATCGAAGCCCGCGGCATTGGCCACCGCCACGTAGGTGTTGTTGGCCCAGGCCATGGCCTTGGCCATCAGCACCTGCTGTTCCTTGGCCGGGTACATGTAGCCCTGGCAGCGCACGATCAGCTCGGCGCCCTTCATCGCGCAATCACGCCAGATCTCCGGGTAGTTGCCGTCGTCGCAGATGATCATGCTGATCTGCATGCCCTTGGGCCCTGTGCTGACGAAGGTCTGGCCGCCGGGGTACCAGCCCTCGATCGGGCACCAGGGGATGATCTTGCGGTACTTCTGGACCACCTCGCCCTTGTTGTCGATCAGCACCAGGGTGTTGTACGGCGCCTTGTTCGGGTGTTCTTCGTGGCGCTCGCCGGTCAGCGAGAACACCCCCCAGACGTTGGCCTTGCGGCAAGCACGGGCCAGCAGCTCGGTCTCGTCGCCGGGGATGGCGACCGCCGTCTCCATCATTTCCACCGGGTCGTACATGATCCCCTGGAGGCTGTACTCGGGAAAAATCACCAGGTCCATGCCCGGCAGGCCCTGCTTCATGCCGACCACCATGTCGGCGATCTTCTGCGCGTTGGCCAGGACCTCGGCGCGGGTGTGCAGGCGTGGCATCTTGTAGTTCACCACTGCGACGCCAACGGTATCGTTGCTACTGGAAATATCGCCATGACGCATATCTGATACCTCTTTTTTTATTTTTTGCGGACGAAAAAAAGCCCTCCCGGGGATAACCCCGGGAGAGCTCATTTGCTCTTTGGCATGTACGACCTGGATGGATCGGCGACATCGACGCTGATGCGCTTTTCCTGATGGAGCTTATCTAAGCGCCGCGCCAGAAACCTTGTCAAGCACCGCGCAACCCCCGGCGCGCCAGCAAGATCGGCCCATGCCAAAAAGAACCCTCTAGCCCGGCACTTGCAGCGCCAGGCTCAGCGGGGATTTTTTTGTAAACGACGACACGCCCCCTGCGAAGCGGTATCGGACAAGGTTCAGTCGAGGATCACATGGGGCAGGAAACGGCTGCTGTCCTTGGTGATCGGCGAATTGTCCTCGCGAATGCCGATCCCCGCCGGCCGGTCGCCGATCACCCAGCTACCGATCACGGTGTGGTTGCCGGCGAAGTTCGGCAACGGCTGGAACTGCTGGCGAATGCTCGGGCCCGCGCCGTAGGGCCCGGCCTCGCTCAACCGTTCGCCAGCGTTTGTACGGATCTGCACATTGGCGCCCTCCCGGGAAAAGAACGGCTTGCGTACCCAGCCCGGTTGCAGGTCGCCGGCCGGCTGCTCGTCGATGAACGCCGGCAGCAGGTTCGGATGCCCCGGATGACGTTCCCAGAGCAGGGCCATGGCGCCCTTGTTGGAGAGGATCGCCTTCCATGGCGGCTCGACGAAGCCGGTGCGGCTAGCGGCGATGGCCCGGCCATAGTCTTCGTTGAACATCTGCTCCCACGGATAAAGCTTGAACAGATTGTCGATGGGCGTGCCCTGCAGGTCGACGAAACGCCCGCCAGCATCGAGGCCGATGTCCTCGATATCGATCATCCGCGTGCGCAGGCCGGCCTGGCGGGCGATGTCGCGCAGGTACTCGACGGTGCCCCGGTCTTCCACCGAGCCACGGACCGAGGAGAAGTACAACGGCGAGCCGAAACCGCCCTGCACGAAGGCTTGCAGCAGCTTGTCCTCGATGCTGTTGAACTGGTCGCACCGCGCCGGCAGCTGGCCACGCTGCATCTGCTGTTCGAGCCAGACGTACTGGAAGAAGCTGGCCTCATACAGCGAGGTCGGGGTGTCGTAGTTGGTCTCCAGCAGCTTGGCCGGGCCGTGGCCGTCGTAGCACAGGTCCATGCGGCCATAGAGGTGTGGGTCGCGGCGCTTCCACGAGCTGCGGACCAGCTCGTGGAACGCCTCGGGAATGGCCAGGCGCTGCAGCAGTTCCTCGCTCTCCACCACCTCGGCCACCAGCTCCATGCACAACTCATGCAGCGCCTGGGTCGGGTCCTCCAGATGCTCCTCGATCTGCCGCAGGCTGAACTGGTAGTAGGCCGACTCGTCCCAATAGGGCTCGCCATCGAAGGTATGGAAGGCGAACCCCAGTCGCTGCGCCGTGGCCTGCCAGTCCGGGCGCGGCGTGCTGTGGACCCGCTTCAAGAACCGAACCCCCAGCTGCTGTGGCCGGAGCTGGAGCTGGAGCCGAAACCGCCGCGACTGACCACCTCATGGGCACCGGAGAAGGAACTGCCCGTGCTGGTGAAGTGCTCGGGGCTGGAGATAGCGAAACGGCCGCTGCTGGCGCCGGGGAAGCTCTTGCCGCCCTCGACCTGCTGGCCGAGGGTACTCAAGCGTTCACCGCCCTGGGCGTCACGCTCCTTGTACAGGCCTTCGGTGAAGTAGCGTGGCTCAGGCGTCGAATCCAGGCCGATCCAGCGCCAGAAACTCGAACCCGAAGAGCTCGAACCGTGACCACCGCCGCCGCTGAACGAGCTGCTGCCGCTACTGGAGCCCGTGCTACTGGAGCTGCTGTTGGAACTATCGGTCGCCGCCTGCTGCTCGTCCTCTGGAGTAACCGGCACCGTGCGATCAGTGGTCAGGGCGAACCCATAGAACATCGGCACATAGGCCCGGCCATCGCTGGAGATGGTGCAAGCACCCGGCAGGAAATCCGCCTCGCAACGCTTCAGGTCCCAATAACGCGGCCCCTCCTCCTGGCCATATGCCCAGGCATCGTGACGGGCGTCCAGGCAGATATCCATGGGAACCTGCGCCTGGGCGCACTCCTCTGGGGTGCTGAAATGCTGGACCTGGCGCACGACCCGGGTCACCTGGGGCTGGCCATCACAGGCCGCCAGGGCGAACGGCACGCTGCCCAGCAGTACCAGGCTCACGCTTCTACTGCGTTTCATCGCTGCGCCCTCAGGTCGATGGAGTCATGCAGGCCGCATTCAGCAGGCCGACACCGACGGAAACCGCAGCCACCAGGATCGCCGCGGCGTTCTCCTGGTCGACGATGCGCCGGGACAAGCCCTTGAGCGTCAGGCTCACGGCCAACAGCGCCAGCAACTGCACCACGGCGGCAATCGCCGCCCAGAGCAGGAAGTCGATGATCGAGATGGAGTGGGAAATGGCACTGGCCACCGGGATCGCGAAGCCCAGCAAGGCACCGGCCAGGGCGATGGCCGCCGCACTGTTGCCCTGGCGGATCAGGGCGAATTCGTTATGGGGCGTCAGGCGGGTGTAGATGAAAGCGTAGAGGGCGAAAACCAGGGCCGCGCCCAGCATGTAGAGGGTAAAACCAAGCACCGCATTGGCGGGCAGAGACATCTTCAGTGCATCCATGAACATCGCGTTCGGGCTTCCTTGGAAAACGGGGCGCGAGATATATCACAGGCCCGATTCGCCGAACACTGGAGGATTGGCCCCGGCGCCATGGCACCGGGGCCGTCGCCTTACTTGGCCACGCCCCAGATGCTGCTCAGGCTTTGCAGCAGCGAGCCGCCCACCCCTTGCTGGCCCAGGTACTGCAGGATCACCGGGGCGAATTGCCCGACCATGCCGCTGTCCATGCCCAGGGCGCCGAACGCATTGTTCAGGTCACTGGTGTTCTTGACGTTACCCAGGGCGTTGTCCAGCCCGGCGTTCTGGCCCGACGACTGGCCGAGCAGGCCGCCCAAGGCACCGAGGCTGCCCAGGGCATTGCTGCCCGACAGCTTGTCCAGGCCCGGCACGCTCTTGCTCAGTTGCGAGTAGTCGGAACCGCTCAGTTGGTTCTTCGCCAGGCCGAGCATGGCGCCGGTGCCGCCGATGGCTTGTTGGGGGGTGACATTGAGCTGCGAACCCAGGGCGCCGAGCAGGCCGGCGGTCTGCGAGGTCGGTGCCGCAGCGGCAGCCTTGTCGCCACCCTGCATGCCGGAAATGGCATTGGCCGCATCGTTCAGGCTGAAACCGCCGGCCAGGGCCGAACCGGCTGCCAGGGTCATCAGGGTAGCCAGGGCGAAACCGCGTGGAATATTCATCGAAACAACCTCATGGGGCGAGAAACCACCCGGAATCGGGTGGCGGGAAAACAGCCGTTGGACTCATGGCGCGGACGAATGTTCCGAGGGGCCGCAAGATCCATGGCTGCTTGAAATCTAGTCGAAAAAAGCTGCATCCAAGTGCCGGTGGTCTGCGTATACCCCACACGGGCAGAAATTGTCTGGCCGTACTCTCACAAGGATCACCATCATGAAGCGCCACTCGATCAAAGCCCCATTGATTGCCAGCCTGTTGAGCCTGACCTTGGGCACCGCCATGGGCCTGGCCAGCGTCCAGGCCGCCGAAATGAACCACGACACCGTCATGGTTGGCGGCCAGGCCATGCTGCCGACCAAGGACATCATCGACAATGCGGTCAATTCCGCCGATCACACCACCCTGGTAGCAGCGGTGAAAGCCGCCGGGCTGGTCCAGACCTTGAAGGGCAAAGGTCCGTTCACCGTGTTCGCCCCTGTCAATTCAGCCTTTGCCGCACTTCCTGCCGGCACTGTCGACACCCTGCTCAAGCCGGAGAACAAGGCAGCCCTGACCCACGTGCTCACCTACCACGTGGTCGCCGGCAAGCTGGACATGATGGAGCTGTCCAAGCGGATCCAGGCGGGCGGCGGCAAGGCCGAACTGACCACCGTGTCCGGTGGCAAGCTGTGGCTGATGATGAATGGCCCGCACAACATCCAGATCAAGGATGAGAAAGGGGGTGTCGCCGACATCACCACCTATGACGTCAACCAGTCCAACGGCGTGATCCAGGTGATCGACAGGGTGCTCTTGCCCAAAGGCTGAGTCCCGAGTGCCGGCCCCGTCCGTCGGGACCGGTACAGCCATGAGGTGGACGAAGGTGAATGGAACAACGACCGACCCTGGACTAACCTCAGGCTGCATGCCCTGTCGCCGGTCGTCATTTGCCCTCTTCCCGCTTGTCTGGAGAACCGCTATTTCCAGCCTCGATCCTGATCCTCTCAGACACTTGCTGGCCCAGTGTTCACTGGGAGACCGTCACGCTTTCGAGACGCTGTACCACAGCGTTGCTCCGCGCCTGCATGGCATTGCGCTGCACTTCATGGGGCGGCGGGACCTGGCCGAGGAGGTTCTTCAGGAAAGCTTCGTACGCATCTGGAACAACGCCACCCACTATCAGCCGCACCTGTCGGCCCCCATGACCTGGATGATCAACATCACTCGCAACCAGGCCATCGACCAGCTGCGTAAACAACGTGAACGCCCCTTGCAGGATCACGAAGAACAACAGTTGCTGGACGAGACGGCCTCGGCCCTCGACCAACTGGACAGTGCCCGACAAGCCAAGGCCCTGAACCGCTGCCTGGAAAGCCTAGAGGGGATGCAGCGCCAGTCCATTACCGTGGCCTATTTCCGGGGCCTGTCCAGCTCGGAGCTGGCCGAGTACCTGGCTGCGCCCCTGGGCTCGGTGAAGTCCTGGATTCGCCGTGGCATGGAACGCCTGCGCCGGTGCCTGGAATCATGAACTACCAAACCCCTGAGCGACGTCGCGCCCTGGCTGGCGACTACGCCATCGGCCTGATGCGGGGCGCTGCCCGGCGGCGTTTCGAGATGTTGTTGCTGGACGATCCGGCACTGCGCCAAGAGCTGGCGCAATGGCAGGAGAGCCTGGGCGCGCTAACGGACGCCTTACCGGAGAAGGATGTGCCGGAGCGTGTGTGGCACAACATCCAGGCACGCATCGAACCACAAGTGCTGCACCTGCCGAAAAAGAATCCATTGTGGATGCGCCTGCGCCTGGCTCTTGCCGCCTGTGCCGTGCTGGCAACCTTGTACATCGGCTTTATCCAGCAGCACGACCAGGTGCGCTACAGCGCCACGTTGCTCAGTGCCGAGCAGCAACCGGCATTGCGCATCCTGGCCCACGCCCAGTACCTGCAAGTCGAGCCATTGACCCTCCCGGCGCTGGGTCTGGATCGTAGCCTGGAGCTGTGGGCGATTACCGCCGACGGCAAGCCAATCTCCCTTGGCGTGGTGCCGGTCGGAGGCAAGGGCAGGATCAACCTGAGCCAAGCCCAGCGCACTCTGCTGGGCGCGCCGATTGCCCTGGCCGTGAGCCTTGAGCCCTCCGGTGGCTCGCCGACCGGGCAACCGACCGGACCGGTGCTGTACCAGGGGCAGTTGGCAGCGCTCTGACGTGCCCCTGTACCGGCAGGGCCCCTTGTTGCATCCGGCTTGCCAGCAAAACGGCGCACGGTACACTTCGCACGCCAAAACCAGGGCCATGGTTCCATGTGCCTGGTTCCAGACTGGCCAACGCCGCACGGAAGCGCCCAATGAAACCCATGCTCTATTGCTGCACCCTGCTAGCCCTCACGGCATGCGTGGCCATCTGGCGCATCGGCACCCCGGTCGATGGCGCCTCCTGCCCGGGCTCGCCCGTGGTCTCCGGCCCCTTGAGCGAATTCATCGACCAGTATGTCAACGACAGCCAGGGCGCCGACTGGCGAGACGACGGCGGGCCCCTGGGTATTCTTCAAGACCCGGCGGCCCAGGCGATCGTCCAACGGCCCGAGGCCCACTACTGCGAAGCGCTGGCGCTGCTGGCCGACCCGCAGCGCAGCGAGACGCAAAAGGTGCATGCCACGGCCTTGATGCTCGCGCTGCCCATCGATCACTACCTGGGCTGGATGGACGCCACCCACGGGCTGTACCAGCATGGCGCCATCGGCCAGGCCGTCATGCAGTTGGTGGTGTTCCCAAGGAGTACGGCGCTCGACTATTGGTGGCTGCCGCAATGGCGTTCGCGTTTCCAGCGCGATGCGCCGGGCTTGTATGACCCGGCCTTCGTCAGCCAGGTGCTCAACGGACAGCACTGGTTCAGCTATCCCGGCCAAGGCTATTGATCCTGTAGCCGGTTGGCGGGCCCGGCAATGAACTGGCGACAACCTCGCTTCGTGTAGCCGCTGCCGCAGGCTGCGCACGGCACGGGCCGCCAGGCCTGAGTCCAGGGTGTGACTGATGCAACGCGGGGGGTGGTTGGCGGGCGCTGCGCCCCCGTACGCAGCCTCGCTGGTGCTCGACAGCGGCGACAGGGTTCGGCAAAGAAAAAGGGCGACCGTGGGTCGCCCTTTGTCGCTATCGCAGGGTTCAGGCGGCGCTGAACAGTTTGTGCGGGTCGATGACGAATTTCTTCGGCACGCCGGCATCGAACTCGCCGTAGCCACGTGGCGCGTCGTCAAGGCTGATGACCTGCACGCCCACCACTTCGGCGATGTTGATCCGGTCCCACATGATGGCTTGCATCAACTGGCGGTTGTACTTCATCACCGGGGTCTGGCCGGTATGGAAGCTATGGGACTTGGCCCAGCCCAGGCCGAAGCGAATGCTCAGGCTGCCCAGCTTGGCTGCGGCATCCACCGCGCCCGGATCTTCGGTGACGTACAGCCCGGGAATACCGATCTTGCCCGCCACCCTCACCACGCCCATCAGCGAGTTGAGCACGGTGGCCGGGGCCTCGTGCTGGGCACCGGCATGACCATGGCCACGGGCTTCGAAGCCCACCGCATCCACCGCACAATCCACTTCCGGCTCGCCCAGCAAGGCGGCGATCTGCTCGTGCAGCGGGGTGTCCTTGGACAGGTCGGCGATCTCGAAGCCCTGGGCCTTGGCATGGGCCAGGCGCACCGGGTTGACGTCACCGACGATCACCACCGCCGCCCCCAGCAGGCGCGCGGAAGCCGCCGCCGCCAGGCCCACCGGGCCAGCACCGGCCACATACACAGTGCTACCGGGACCGACACCGGCGGTCACCGCGCCGTGGTAGCCGGTAGGCAGGATGTCGGACAGGCAGGTCAGGTCGCGGATCTTCTCCATGGCCTTGTCGCGATCCGGCAGCTTCAGCAGGTTGAAGTCGGCGTAGGGCACCAGTACGTACTCGGCCTGGCCACCGGTCCAGTCGCCCATGTCGACGTAGCCATAGGCACCGCCGGCGCGGGCCGGGTTGACGGTCAGGCAGACCCCGGTGTGCTGCTCCTTGCAGGAACGGCAGCGCCCGCAAGCCACGTTGAACGGCACCGAGACCAGGTCACCGATCTTCAGGTTCTCGACGTCGCTGCCCTTCTCGATCACCTCGCCGGTGATCTCATGGCCCAGCACCAGGCCGACCTGGGCGGTGGTACGGCCACGGACCATGTGCTGGTCCGAACCGCAGATATTGGTGGAAACCACGCGCAGGATGACACCGTGCTCGATCTTCCTGCCGCGTGGGTCCTGCATTTTCGGATAGTCGATCTTCTGTACCTCGACCTTGCCGCTGCCCAGATACACCACACCACGATTACCAGACATGCTTGTCACCTCTGTAGTTGTTGTTGTGACGAAAGTGGAGCCAGCTTCAAGCGGCAAGCTTCGAGCCGCAAGAAGAGTACACACCGCGTTCTTGCGGCTTGGAGCGTGTCGCTTTTTTGCCTGTCGCCTCTCGCTTGCAGCTTGCCGCTTGAGGCTTGTCGCTTGGTTTAAAGCACTACCGTGCGATTGCCGTTGAGGAACACCCGCCGCTCGATGTGGTAACCCACCGCCCGGGCCAGGGTCAGGCATTCGATATCGCGGCCCTTGGCGATCAGGTCCTCGGGGTAGTAGCTGTGGTCCACCACCTCCACGCCCTGGGCGATGATCGGGCCTTCGTCCAGGTCGTTGTTGATGTAGTGGGCGGTGGCCCCCACCAGCTTCACGCCCTTGTTGTAGGCCTGGTGGTAGGGCTTGGCTCCCTTGAACCCCGGCAGCAGCGAGTGGTGGATGTTGATCGCCTTGCCGTCGAGCTTGCGGCACAGGTCCGGCGACAGCACCTGCATGTAGCGGGCGAGGATCACCAGCTCGGCGCCGGACGCCTCGATCACCTGCCATACCTGGCGCTCCTGGCCCGGCTTGTCGTTGGGGTCGAGGGGGAAATGGTGGTAGGGAATCTGGTGCCAGTCGGCCAGGGGCTTGAGGTCCGGGTGGTTGGACACCACCGCCACCACGTCCATGGGCAACTGGCCGATACGCTGGCGATAGAGCAGGTCGTTGAGGCAGTGATCGGCCTTGGAGACCATGATCACCACCTTCGGCCGGTAATGCGGGGCCGTCAGCTCGAAGTTCATCTCGAAAGCCCTGGCGCGCTCAGCCAGGCCCTCACGAAAGCCCTCCTCGTCGAGGCCATCGGGCTGGCGGAACTCCACGCGAATGAAGAACCGCCCCGAAAGCCGGTCGTCGAAGGAGTGGTGCTCGGTGACGTAGCAGCCCTGCTCGAACAGGAAGCGGGTCACCGCGTCCACCGTGCCGAGCACGCTGGGGCAGTCGGCGGTCAAGATCCATGTGTCGGGGGCGCGGCTCATGCTGGACAACTCCTGTTCTTGATAGGCAACCGCTAGGCGGTCGAATCGCGGGCAGCCTCGCTCCTACAATCCGGCCGCAGGCGCGAGGCGTGCCCGCGACAAGGGCTTGGCAGGCTGCTAGGCCTGAACGCTGAGGCCGTATTCGGCGGCGGCATCCTGCAACCACAGCCACCAGTAGTCTGAGAAGCTGCGGCGCACCAGCAGTTCCCAGGTTTCCTCACCGGTGCGGCGGATCACCAGCTGCGACTTGGCGAACACCGTGCCCACCGCCTTGCCCACCGGGAAGTTGCTGGGGTGCACGTCGTAACTGGTGGACTTCATCAGCACCCGGCGCACATCGGGGCCGGACAGCTCGAGGATCTGCTGGCCACCGCTGACGTTGACGATCTGGATATGCAACTGGCCCAGGGCCTCGCGCAGCTTCTGCTCGGCGGCGAACTCCTCGCCACCGGGCACGATCAGCAGCCACTCGTCCGGTCCCAGCCATTGCAGGCTGGTCTCGCCCTTGCTCACCAGGGTCAAGGCGGCCGGCAGTTCCAGGCCCAGGGCCTTGTGCACCCCCGCGGCGAAGGCCGGGTCATGGCCATCGCCACGCAGGGTCAGGTGGCCGAGGAATTTCTTCTCGCGCAGGATCACCCCGGCGTTCTTGCGGCCCTTGCCCACCAGGCTCGGCAGGTCGGCGTGGTGCAATGGCGATTGCGCCTTGGCTTCGTCGTTCGGGCGCTGTTGGTAAACGTTGACTGCGGTCATAGAGCACCTATCTGCAAATTCTTGCATCACACCCGTAGGGGCGGAGCTTGTCGGCGATGAGCACATCGCGCTCTGGCTGAGGCACCGCGCTTACCTTTTCGCGGGCAAGCCTCGCTCCTACGGGATCTGGTTAGACGTTCTGCCGATCGCCCTTGGGATCGAAGAACACCGAAGAAACGATTTCCGCCTCGATCACCCGGCCATCGGCCAGGGGCGCGAAGACCCGCTCGCCCATGCGCTTGAGGCCACCCTTGACCACCGCCAGGGCGAAGGAATACCCCAGGGAGTTGTGGGCGTAGCTGGAAGTCACGTGACCGACCATGCTCATGGGGATCGCCTGCTTGGGGTTGAACACCAGCTGCGCGCCCTCGGGCAGCCACTGGGTCGGGTCCAGCGGCTTGAGGCCCACCAGTTGCTTGCGTTCCTCGCGCACGCAGTCCTCGCGGTTCATCCCGCGCCAGCCGATCCACGAGAACGGCTTGGTACGGCCCACGCACCAGCCCATGTTCAGGTCGTCCGGGGTCATGGAGCCGTCGGTGTCCTGGCCGACGATGATGAAGCCCTTCTCGGCCCGCAGCACGTGCATGGTCTCGGTGCCGTAAGGGGTCAGGTTGTATTTCTTGCCCGCCTCGACGATCTGCTCCAGCACGCCCATGGCGTAGTTGGCCTGGACGTTGACCTCGTAGGACAGCTCGCCGGTGAACGAAATCCGGAACACCCGGGCCGGCACGCCGCCCACCAGGCCTTCCTTCCAGGTCATGAACGGGAAGCCGTCCTTGTCCAGGTCGATGTCGGTCACTTCGCTGAGCAGCTTGCGGCTGTTGGGGCCCGACAGGGTCAGGGTGGCCCAGTGGTCGGTGACCGAGGTGAAGTACACCTTCAGGTCCGGCCATTCGGTCTGCTGGTAGATCTCCAGCCATTGCAGCACGCGGGCCGCGCCGCCGGTGGTGGTGGTCATCAGGAAGTGGTTGTCGGCCAGGCAGGCGGTGACGCCGTCGTCGAAGACCATGCCGTCTTCCTTGCACATCAGGCCGTAGCGGGCCTTGCCCACGTCGAGCTTGGTCCAGGCGTTGGTGTAGATGCGGTTGAGGAACTCACGGGCATCCGGCCCCTGGATATCGATCTTGCCCAGGGTCGAGGCGTCCAGCAGGCCGACGCTGTCGCGCACCGCCTGGCATTCGCGCTTGACCGCGGCATGCAGGTCCTCGCCGTTCTTCGGGAAGTACCAGGGCCGCTTCCACTGGCCGACGTCCTCGAACTTCGCGCCGTTCTGCACATGCCAGGCATGCAGCGCGGTAAAGCGCACCGGCTCGAAGATATGCCCGCAATGACGCCCGGCCACGGCGCCGAAGGTGATCGGCGTGTAGTTCGGGCGGAACATGGTGGTGCCCATCTGCGGGATGCTGACGTTCAGCGAACGGGCGGCGATGGCCAGGCCGTTGACGTTGCCCAGCTTGCCCTGGTCGGTGCCGAAGCCCAGGGCGGTGTAGCGCTTGACGTGCTCCACCGACTCGAAGCCCTCGCGGGTCGCCAGTTCGATGGCGGCGGCGGTGACGTCGTTCTGCAGGTCGACGAACTGCTTGGGCGCCCGTGCGGTGCCTTTTTCGTGGGGCACCTGGAACAGCGCCAGGGTGGGTTCTTCATGCCGGGCCAAGGCCTTGGGCAACACCCCCTCGACGACCTGGAACCCAGCCTCGCTGGCCGCGCGCACGCCGCCTTCGAAACCATCGGCCAGGGAGTCGCCCAGGCTGTAGACACCATTGATGCCGCCCACGCACACGCGCTTCTGCGGCGCTTCGCCCGGCACGAAACCGAGGATGTCTTCGCGCCATACCGGCTTGCCGCCCAGGTGCGAAGCCAGGTGCACCACCGGGCTGTAGCCGCCGGAGCTGGCGATCAGGTCGCAGTCGAGCCACTCGCCGGGGCTGGTGACCTTGTGCGCCTTGACGTCGATGGCCGCCACCCGGGCGCCGGTCACGTGCTTGCTGCCGCGCGCCTCGATCACCGCGCTGGACGTCAGGATGCGAATGCCCTTGGCCCGCGCTTCCTCCACCAGGGCGCCACGGGGGTTGTGCCGGGCATCGGCGATGGCCACCACTTGCAGGCTGGCGTCGAGCCAGTCCAGGGCCACGCGATAGGCATGGTCGTTGTTGGTGGACAGCACCAGCTTCTTGCCCGGGGCCACGCCGTAGCGACGCACGTAGGTGGAAACCGCGCCCGCGAGCATGTTGCCCGGCACGTCGTTGTTGCCGTACACCAGCGGCCGCTCGTGGGCGCCGGTGGCCAGCACCACACGCTTGGCCCGCACCCGGTGGATGCGCTGGCGCACCTGGCCGATGGGCGCACGGTCTCCCAGGTGGTCGGTGAGGCGTTCGTGAATGGTCAGGAAGTTGTGGTCGTGATAGCCGTTGACCGTGGCCCGTGGCAACAGGATCACTTCCGGCAGGGCCTTGAGCTCGGCCAGGGCGCTGGCCACCCACTCGGCGGCAGGCTTGCCGTCCAGGCTCTCGCGGCTGTCCAGCAGGCTGCCGCCGAACTCTTCCTGCTCATCGGCGAGGATCACCCGCGCACCGCTGCGAGCGGCGGCCAGGGCGGCGGCCAGGCCCGCAGGCCCGGCACCGACCACCAGCACGTCGCAGTGGTGGTTCATGTTGTCGTAGCTGTCCGGATCGTTCTCGGTGGGCGAGCGGCCCAGGCCTGCGGCCTTGCGGATGTACTTCTCGTAGGTCATCCAGAACGACTGCGGATACATGAAGGTCTTGTAGTAGAAGCCCGGCGGCATCAGCTTGCCGCCGACCTTGCCGAGAATCCCCATCATGTCGTTGTTGACGCTGGGCCAGCCGTTGGTGCTGGTGGCCACCAGGCCCTGGTACAGCGCCTGCTGGGTGGCCCGCACGTTGGGGACCTGGGTCGCTTCGGTGGCGCCGATCTGCAGCACCGCGTTGGGCTCCTCGCAACCGGCGGCGAAGATGCCCCGGGGCCGCGAGTACTTGAAGCTGCGGCCGATGATATCGACCCCGTTGGCCAGAAGCGCCGAGGCCAGGGTGTCGCCCTCGAAGCCCTTGTAGCTCTGGCCGTTGAAGGTGAAGGTCAGGACCTTGTTGCGGTCGATGCGTCCGCCGTTGGACAGGCGATTGGTCTGGCTCATACCTTCTCTCCCGCGGCCTTGGCGGTGAATTGCGGCTTGGTACCGATCTTGTAGGTTTCGAGGATTTCGTAGGTCACGGTGTCGCGGGTGGCGTTGAAGTACTGGCGGCACCCGGCGGCGTGGATCCACAGCTCGTGGTGCAGGCCGCGGGGGTTGTCACGGAAGAACATGTAGTCGCCCCACTGCTCGTCGGTGCAGGCATTGGGGTCCAGCGGCCGAGGGATATGGGCCTGGCCGGACGAATGGAATTCCTCTTCGGAGCGCAGCTCGCCGCAGTGAGGACAGAAGATGTGCAACATGGGTTTCTCCTCTAAAGCGCCGTGAAAACGTAGCGAGCGAAGGCAAGGCAAAAACAGGGGAGAAAGCGGAGCTTAGTTTACTAAGTGAGCATTTCGAGCCTGTTTTTAACGCGGTATTGCCGAGCGCAGTAGTTTTCACGGGGCCTTTAGTTAGTGGGCGACGGCCGCAGCGCCATGTTCGTCAATGAGGGCGCCGTTGTGGAAACGGTCGATGGAGAACGGCGCGGCCAGCGGATGCATCTCGCCCTTGGCCAGGCTGGCGGCGAACACGTTGCCCGAGCCCGGGGTGGCCTTGAAGCCGCCGGTACCCCAGCCACAGTTGAAGAACATGTTCGGCACCGGGGTCTTGGAAATGATCGGGCAGGCGTCCGGGCTGGTATCGACGATGCCGCCCCACTGGCGGTTCATGCGCACCCGGGAAAGGATCGGGAACATCTCGACGATGGCCTGGATGGTGTGCTCGATCACCGGATAGGAACCGCGCTGGCCATAACCGACCCAGCCGTCGATGCCGGCGCCGATCACCAGGTCGCCCTTGTCGGACTGGCTGATGTAGCCGTGCACCGCGTTGGACATGATCACGCTGTCGATGATCGGCTTGATCGGCTCCGATACCAGCGCTTGCAGCGGGTGCGACTCGATCGGCAGGCGAAAGCCCGCCAGCTTGGCCATGTGCCCGGAGTTACCGGCGGTGACCACGCCCACGCGCTTGGCCCCGATGAAGCCCTTGGTGGTCTCGACGCCGATGCAGGCGCCGTTTTCCTTGCGAAAGCCGATCACTTCGGTCTGCTGGATCAGGTCCACGCCCAGGGCGTCGGCGGCCCGGGCGAAACCCCAGGCCACGGCATCGTGACGGGCCACGCCGCCACGGCGCTGGACGGTAGCGCCGAGGATCGGATAACGGGTGTTCTTCGAGCAGTCCAGGTAGGGAATCTCGTCCGCCACCTGCTGGGTGTTGAGCAGCTCGCCATCGATGCCGTTGAGGCGGTTGGCGCTGACCCGGCGCTCGGAGTCACGGATGTCCTGCAGGGTGTGGCACAGGTTGTAGACCCCGCGCTGGGAGAACATCACGTTGTAGTTCAGGTCCTGGGACAGGCCTTCCCAGAGCTTCATCGCATGCTCGTAGAGCTGCGCCGACTCGTCCCACAGGTAGTTGGAACGCACGATGGTGGTGTTGCGCGCAGTGTTGCCGCCGCCCAGCCAGCCCTTCTCCACCACCGCGACGTTGGTGATGCCGTGTTCCTTGGCCAGGTAATAGGCCGTGGCCAGGCCATGGCCGCCACCGCCGACGATGACCACGTCGTAGACCTTCTTCGGGGTCGGCGTGCGCCACATGCGCTGCCAGTTTTCATGGTGGCTGAGAGAGTGCTTGAAGAGGCCGAAGCCCGAGTAGCGTTGCATAGTCATTGCTCCAATGGCGGCTCTCAGCGGTAGACCGGGAAATCGGCGCACAGGGTCGCCACCTGGCGGGCGACATTGGCCTCGACATCGGCATCGCCGAGGTGATCGAGGATGTCGCAGATCCAGCCGGCCAGCTCGGTGCACTGGGCGACCTTGAAGCCACGGGTGGTGACCGCCGGGGTACCGATGCGCAGGCCGGAGGTGACGAACGGCGACTGCGGGTCGTTGGGCACGGCGTTCTTGTTCACGGTGATATGGGCGCGGCCCAGGGCGGCATCGGCATCCTTGCCGGTCAGGCCCTGGCGGATCAGGCTGACCAGGAACAGATGGTTATCGGTGCCGCCGGACACTACATCGTAGCCACGTTTGACGAACACGCCGGCCATGGCCTGGGCGTTGTCGATCACCTGCTTCTGGTAGGCCTTGAAGCCAGGCTCCAGGGCCTCCTTGAAGCACACCGCCTTGGCCGCGATCACATGCATCAGCGGGCCGCCCTGGGCGCCGGGGAACACCGCGGCGTTGAGCTTCTTCTCGATCTCCTCGTTGGCCTTGGCCAGGATCAGCCCGCCACGGGGACCGCGCAGGGTCTTGTGGGTGGTGGTGGTGACCACGTCGGCGAACGGGATCGGGTTGGGGTACAAGCCAGCCGCCACCAGCCCGGCAACGTGGGCCATGTCGACGAACAGCAGCGCCCCGACCTTGTCGGCGATCTGCCGGAAGCGCGGGAAGTCCAGGGTCTTGGAATAGGCCGAGAAGCCGGCGACGATCATCTTCGGCTGGTGCTCCACGGCCAGGCGCTCGACCTCGTCGTAGTCGATCAGCCCGGTGTTGGTGTCGATCCCGTATTGCACCGCGTTGTACAGCTTGCCCGAGGACGACACCTTGGCCCCGTGGGTCAAGTGCCCGCCGTGGGCCAGGCTCATGCCGAGGATGGTGTCGCCAGCCTGCAGCAAGGCCAGGTACACGGCGCTGTTGGCCGACGAACCGGAATGCGGCTGGACGTTGGCGTAGTCGGCACCGAACAACTGCTTGGCCCGCTCGATGGCCAGGGCCTCGACCTTGTCCACATGTTCGCAACCGCCGTAGTAGCGCTTGCCCGGGTACCCTTCGGCGTACTTGTTGGTCAAGCCGCTGCCCTGGGCCTGCATCACTCGCTTGCTGGTGTAGTTCTCCGACGCAATCAGCTCGATATGGTCTTCCTGGCGCTGCTCCTCGGCATTGATCGCCGCCAGCAGTGCATCGTCGTAGCCCTGGATCTGGTCTTGCTTGCTGAACATCACGTCTCTCCCAGCGGCGGCGCTGCGCCTTTCGTCTCGGTGAGGCCAGCCCTGAAGCTGCGCCCTTTGGATGCGATGGTATGACCGCCACGCAGAGCCCAGATGCCTATGGACGCCACGCAAAGATGCGTTTACGACATACCCCGGCGCCCACAGACAAATGCACCGGACAAAGGCTCTAGCCCCAGCCTCCCACCCC
>NZ_JBYSWT010000022.1:0-134100 GCF_058781435.1 Pseudomonas sp. FW507-12TSA | reverse complement strand
CCCCCCCGGTTGGCCAACCCACCCGTCTTGAGCTGCACGTCGCCATGCTTGGCCTGCAGATGGCCCAGGGCGTTGTTCAGGTGCTGGGTGACGGTCAGCGTCAGCTTGCCAGCCTCGGCGCTCACCACCCCGCCCTGGTTCTGGCTGAGGCTGTCGAGGGTGGCATCCACCGCGTTGCCGATGACCTGGCCCTGGTCGTTCGCCAAGTCCCTGGCCACCAGCAGCAGCTGCTCCTTGCCTTGCAGCAGGCCGCCCTGGTTGTCGATATCGGCGACCCGCAACTCCAGCTTGCCGGCATCCACGGTGCCGCCCTGGTTGTCGAGCTTGCCGGCACTGTCGAGGATCAGTTGCGGGCCGTGCAGGGTCCCGTTGTGGTTGTCGACGCTGGCGGCCTTGAGGTCCAGCCGCGACGTGGCCTGGAGCTTGCCGCTGACGTTGAGCAGGTCCTGCTCGAGCTCCAGGTGCAAAGCGCCCTGCTCGGCGCTGACCAGGCCGTCATGGCTGTTGTCCAGGCGCTTGCCGGTCACCGTGACCTGGTCGGCGAGCAGCTTGCCACCCTGGTTGAGCACTTCGCCGCCGGAAGTCTTGAGCAGGGTCTGGGCCTGGAGCCGGCCGGCATTGTTGTTGAGCTGCTCGGCGACGACGAAGGTCGCTGCGTCCTGGTTGGCGCCGATCAGGCCCTGTTGGTTATCCAGCCGATCGGCGGTGATGTGCAGCCTGTCGGCGATCACCGAGCCCTTCTGGTTGCTCACCTCGCGGGCCTTGACGGTCAACCCCGCGGCGGCCACCTCCAGGCGCCCGCCATTGTTGTTCAAGCTATCGAGCGCCAGGTCCACGGCTTGCCGGTCGCCGAAGCGGATCAGGCCGCCCAGGTTGGCAATGGCCGGAGTATTGAGCACCAACTCACTCTGGGCCAACAGCCGTGCCTGCTCGCCCTGGTTGAGAACTCGTGCGGCGTTGACCTGTATCTTGGGCCCCTGGATCACCCCGCCCTGGTTGTTCAGGGCCTGGCGCGCCCTGAGTTCGAGATTGCGACTGGCCAGGACATCGCCACGGTTCTCCAGGTTGCCGGCGACCAGCTTGACCTCGCCGTGGTCGTTGCGGCTGTTGTCGGCATTGACCCCGGCCTCGATGATGCCGTGGTTGACCACCTGCGCGGCGTCTATCACCTGGACCCGGTCACGGGCCGCCAGGCTGGTGCGCACCTGGACCTGCTCGCTGGCCTGCAGGGTCGCCTCGGTACCGGCATAGGCCTTGCCTTTGAGATCGATGTCCCGGGCCTTCACGACGATGGCCTGGTTGGCGCTGATACCCGCTACCGTGACCCTGCCATTGGCGTCGATCTGGATATCGCCGGTGCTGGCGGCCATGTCCCCGGACATGTTCACCCCCACGCCCCGTTCCGTGCCCACCAGGCGGATGGCCCCGGCATACATCCCGCCCAGCGCCGAGCTGTCGATGGCCAGCTCCGGCTTGGCCTCGGCCTCGCCGTCGCGGGCCGTGACGCTCAGGTCGTCGGCCTTGACATCGTTGCGCCCGGTGATGACGTTGAGCTTCTTGGCGTAGAGGTTGGCATTGAGCTTGGTGCTGCGGGTGATCAGGTCGAACTGGTCGATGTTGCTGGCATTGAGCCCGGCGCCCTCGATGCTGATGTCACCACCCTCGACCTGGAACCGGTCGAGCTGCTGGCCTTCGATAACCGGCTTGCCGGTAGTCAGGGTCGCCCTGGGGGTGTTGATGAAGCCGCAACCGTTGCAGGTGATGCCATGGGGGTTGGCGACGATGACCCGGGCGGCCTGGCCGGCCACTTCGGTGTAACCGGCCAGCTTGCTGCGGTTGCTGCCGGTGACTTCGTTGAGGATGACCTGCGCCGCCTGTCCCTTGAGGTTGGGGTTGCCGAGGATGTAGCCACCCAATTGGGTGCTCTGGGTCGAGCCAGTGGCGTTGTTGAGGATCAGGCCGTTACTGCCGACGTTGTATTCGCTGAACTTGTTATGGGACAAACCGCTGTCATTGGCCCCGTTGATGTTGACGATGGGCACGCCGTTACCCGCCGCCCCGATGGTCGCGTTGCCACCGGCCGCCGGGTCCAGGGCCAGGTCGGCGGCGACGCTGATGATCGGGTTGAGGAACAGGATCCCCGACAGCGACAAGGCAATGCATTGGGCAAAAGGCTTGCGTACGTCCATGTGCAAATCATCCATCCACTAACGGTTGAGCAGGGTCAGAAGAACAGGTCTACCCGGAAGTACACCGGGTGTTCTCGCCTCTCGATAATTGCCGGCCGCTCCAGGGAGCGGGCGAAGCTGAGCGATGCCGCCAGGTATTGGCCGCGGGCATTGAGTTCGATGGCGTTGCCGCTCAGGCGCCCCTTGGCGTCGCGGTTGTAGCGGTCGCCCTTGATCGCCCCGACGTCGTAGGCGAAGGCCAGGCCGTACTCCTGGACGAAGGGTTGCAGCGCCTGCCAGGTCACTGCCCGGCGCCAGCGCAGCTGGTTGCGCCAGTAGCCACCGCTGTTGCCGGAGAGGGTCTGGTCCTGGAAGCCGCGTACCGAGTTGAGGCCGCCGAGGCTGATGCGCTGGGGGCTGAAGAGCGGGTCTTCGCTACGCTGCCCGGTGGCCATGCTGTCGAAGCTGAAGTTTTCGTTCCACAAGCGAAAGGGCTGCAGGTAGCTCAGGGTCAGGCTGTACTTGTTGTAGCGCGACACCGGCTCGCTGCCGTGGGGATGTCCGCTGGCCTGGGCGTCGAGGGCGCCGATGCCCTGCTGCCAACCGATGTCGGCGTTGACCAGGGCGTTGCCAATGCGCCGCCCGTGGTTGAACCCCAGCTGGCTTTCGGTGATGCGATTGCTGGAAACATCGATCAGGTTGTCGTCGATGTAGTTGCGGGTCCGCAGGTGGCTGATCCCCAGGCTCATGCCGGTCTTGCTGAGGTTGTCCCGGTGCAGCACGCGCTCGGCCCGCAACTGTTGGTTCTTGCTCTGGCCATCCATGGAGAAATTGAAGCCGGTGGCGTCGTTGCGGGTGCGGTAGTAACTCTGGCTATAGGAATAGCTGAAGGTCCACCAGCCCCAGGGCAGGCTGTAGAACAGGCTCTGGTTGTCGGAATGGCGCCAGCGGTCGCTGACCGCGTCCTGGTTGGCCCGCAGGCTCAACTGGTCCGCCAGCCCAAGAGGACTGTCCCAATCCAGGCCGAGGCCCATCTGCTGTTCGCCGGTGCTCTTGTCACCGTTGTTGTTGCGCGTCGCCGATAGCCGCCAGGGCTTGAGGCGCTCGCCCTTGAGCCCTACCCGGCTATCGCCGAGCTGCGCGCCGGGGGCCAGTTCCAATTCGACCTGGCGCGACGGCAGGCGGGTCAGCTGATCCACCAGTTGCTCCAGCTCCCGCAGGTTCAGCACCTCGCCGGTGGTACCGGGAAACGCCATGGCCAGCTCCCGGGAACTGGCCAGGGCAGAACTGTCCAGGCTCTCCAGGCGCCCTTCGACCACCACGATCGTCAGTTGCCCGGCCCCCAGCTCCTGGGCCGGCAGGTAGGCCCGGGTGGTGACATAACCCAGTTGCAGGTAGTGGTGGGTGATGGCCTTGAGCAGGGTGTTGATCTGTGCGACCGACAGGCACTGGTCGCGATAGGGCGCCACCAGGCGCTCCTGGTCGGCGGCGCTCAGGTGCTCGGCGCCCTTGAGGACCACGGTCCTGATGGTGAAGCAGCGCTGTTCACCAGGCTGGGGAGCCGGTTCGGCGGGCAAGGTCTTGCCGGGCAGTTGCTGGAGTTCATCGAGACGTCGCTGCTGTTCCTGCAGCAATTGCTGCTGGCGGTCGCGAATCAGGTCGCGGTCGCCCGGCGTCTGGAAAGGCGCGGCGCAAACGACAAAAGAACCAGATAGAGCACAAAACGCTACAACAGGCTTCAACCAGCCAAAACGCGGCATGCCGTCATTCCCTTGAAACGGACACTGGGGAAGGTCCGTACGGCGCATCCAGGCGCCTGTTTTTGAAGGGCACGAATTTTAAATGTAAATCGGGCAACCCCCTAAAAAACCGACGAACGGTAATTACTTGGGTAACCAATTGAAACAATGGATGTTTATGGCTGGCTCATGGCGCCAGAGCTCGATGAGGGCCAGGACCCAGCGGGCTTCCGGCGCCTCGCCCTCATCGATCCGCGATCATTTTTTCTTCAGGCAGTCGCTCATGAAGGTCTTGCGCGCATCGCCCTTGAGCGCCTTGGCCGTGGCGTCGGCGTTGCACGATTTCATTCTTTCCTGGGGCGTGGAAGGCGTCGCGGCGGCGGCAGGCGCAGCCTTGAGGCAGGTACTCATGAAGGCCTTGCGCTCATCGCCCTTGAGGCTCTTGGCGGTGGCTTCGGTGTTACAGGTGGTCATCTTGTTCTGCTGGGCGGTAGCGGCAAAGCCCTGGGAGCACAGCAGCAGGCCCACCATCAGCAACGGGATACGCAACATCTTCATGGAGTTTTCTCCTTGTCACCGCACCGATGGGCGCGGCCTCCCAGGCAGTGTAGACAAAGCCTGTTACACCTTCACCTGTTCTGCAGGCCAGCCCGGCGGTACTGCTCGGGGGTGCAGTCGGCGTGGCGCTGGAACATCGCGATGAACGCCGAGGCGCTGCTGTAGCCCATGTCGAAGGCGATCTCCTGGATGCTGCAGGGGCTCTCCAGGGCCTGGATCGCCGCCAGGAACCGCTGGCGCTGGCGCCACTCGCCGAAGCTCATGCCCAGCTCGCGCACGAACTGCCGGGCCAGGGTCCGTTCGCTGACATGGGCCTGTTGCGCCCAGTAGGCCAACGGCTGGTTGTTGCCCGGCTCGGCCTGCAGCGCCTGGAGCACCCGCAGCAGTTCGGGATTGTTGGCGTAGGGCAGGAAGCAGGTGTGCACCGGAGCCTGGCGCAACTGGTCCAGCAGTACCTGGGCCAGGCGCTGGTCGGCTGCGCCCTCGGGGATCTGCACGTCCCGGCTGGCGAAGTCCTTGAGGATCGCCTTGAGGATCTCGCTGATGCTCAAGGTGCAGCCTTGCTGCGGCAGGTCGCGGCACAGCTCCGGCGCCAGCAGCACCGCGCGATAGTTGATCGGCTGGCTGGTATAGAAACTGTGGGCGGTATAGGGCGGCACCCAGACCGCGTACTGGGGCGGCGACATGAAGCGCTGGCCGGCGATCTCCATGTGCATCACGCCATGGGCCGAATACTCCAGGCAACCCCAGGGATGGCGGTGCTCCAGGGCATGGCTGTGGGCGGCGAAGTCGGCATAGCGGAAGTACACCGGCGCGGGCAGGCCATGGAAGTCCAGCAGGTCGATGTGTTTTTTGCTCATGCTGTCCGGATGCAGGGGCGGGTTGTCCGGTTCGCAGTATAGGCGTTGATCCGGACAGGAGGATAATCAGCCCTCATTCACTTCTCTGGCTGTCTCCATGCAATACGCTTATCCATTACTGGCCGTCTTCATCTGGGCCGGCAATACCGTGGTCAACAAACTCGCTGTGGGGGCGATCTTCCCTGCGGAGATCGGTTTCTATCGCTGGCTGCTGGCGGGCCTGTTGTTCACCCCGTTCATGCTCGGGCCGGTGCGCCGCCACTGGCCGGTGATCCGCCCGAACCTTGGCCGGATCTTCGTCCTCGGCGTACTGGGCATGGCGGTGTACCAGAGCCTGGCCTACTTCGCCGCCATCCAGACCTCGGCCACCAACATGGGCATCATCCTTTCCCTGATGCCACTGATGTCCCTGGCCATGGCCATCGCGGTGCTGGGCCAGCGCCTGACCGCCGGGGCGCTGGTCGGCGCGGTGCTGTCCTTCGCCGGGGTGCTGGTGGTGGTGTCCTCGGGCAGCCTGGCCAGCTTGCTGCAGCACGGGGTCAACCTGGGCGACGCGATGATGCTGGTGGCCACCCTGGCCTATGCGGTGTACAGCACCCTGCTGAAGAAATGGCAGCTGCGCCTGCCACCCCTGGTGCTGCTGTACTTGCAGGTACTGGTCGCGGTGCTGGTGCTGCTGCCGTTGCTCCTGGCATCGCCGAAAGTGGGCCCGACCCTGCAGAACATCCCGCTGGTGCTCTACGCCTGCCTGCTGGCCTCGATGCTCGCGCCACTGGCTTGGATGCAAGCCGTGGTACGCCTGGGGCCGAGCCGGACCACGCTGTTCTTCAACCTGCTGCCATTGGTCACCGCGCTGATCGCCGCCGTGGTGCTGCGCGAGCAACTGGCCTGGTTCCATCTGGTGGGCGGCGTCCTGACCCTGGGCGGCGTGGTGCTGTCCGAACGCTGGACCCAGGAGCTGGGCTCGCGCCTGCGTGCGGCCTGAAGAACCACCGGTTCAAAGCCCGGCCGCCTTCAGCCGCCGGGCATGCTCGACGAACAGGCGGATCGGCTCGGCGCCCTTGCCCACCAGCCCCAGGGACTGGTTGACGATATCGAAGTGATCCAGGGGATAGTCGTCGCCGATGACCATCCCCAGGTGCGAGCTGTAGCGGCCCACCATGCCGTCGCACTGCCCAGCCTCGCGCACGAAGGTCCGGGCGAACAACCGGCAACTGCGGCTCGAGCCGTCCATCAAGTTCCCGCCACGATTGGTCTTGCCCGGCTGCAAGGTGCCGGACCAGGAGTAGTAGCGCACGCCGGCGACCTCTTCCGCGCCCTGCCCGCCCCAGGTCGCCGGCAGGCCCTGTGGATACTGGCGGTTGAACAGGGCCACGCCCTCGCTGGTCAACGACTGGTGCGAGGCATGGATGTCCGAAGGCAGCTTCGGCCCGCGATAGCCGGTCTCCAGCAGCGTCATCAGCGCCGAGAGCCCACGCAGCAGCAGGCTCAGCATGCGTCCGCGCCAGCTATGGGCCGGGGAATGCCGCTGCAGGTAGTCCGCCAGCTCGGAACCATGGTTGGGACCCGCCACCGACGTCACCGAAGCCACCAGGTCGGCCCGCCGGGCCGCTGCGTAGCGTGCCGTGAGCGCGCCCTGGCTATGGCCGATCAGGTTGACCCGGGCGGCGCCGGTCTGCTCCAGGATCTGCTGGATCTGCGTCAGCAGTTGTTCGCCGCGCACCTCGCTGGAGTTGAGCGGCGAGACCTGTACCGCAAACACCTGGGCGCCACCCTGGCGCAAGGCCGGGATGATCCCGTACCAATAGGGATAGAGCAGCAGGCGGACAAAACCGAGCATGCCGGGCACCAGGACCAGGGGATAACGGGTGGCAAGCTCTTGGGACATGGGGGACATCCTTGTGCGGGGACGGTGGCCTGGCTGAAAGCTAGACCATAACCAAGGCCGTGGTCAGTCTTTGTGACCGTTTGGCGACTGCCCCATGACAAGCCCTCACGCCCCCTGCTTGAGCCCCACTACCCCCGCCAGGATCAACCCCACCGACACCAGCTTGAGCGGCGTCAGGCTCTCGCCCAGCAAGGCGAACCCCAGCAGCACCGTGCCCAGGGAGCCGATGGCGGTCCAGATCGGATACGCCACGCTGACCGGCAGCTCGCGCAGGGCCAGGGTCAGGAAGTGGACCCCGCCCAGCGCCGCCACCAGGGTCAGCAGCGACGGCCAGGGCCGGGTGAAACCTTCGGCGTACTTCATGCCCATGGCGAACGCCACCTCGAAGGCCGCAGCCAGCAACAACAATCCCCAGGCCATGGGCATACCTCAGAAGCGCCGGGCCAGGGCCAGCAATTGCTGTTCGGCCTGGGCGCAGGATTGCTGGAATCGCTCGGGCACCGACTCTTCGCCTTCGGCCGCGATCACCGTGACGTCGTCGATGCCCATGAAGCCCAGGGCGGTACGCAGCCAGCGGTCGGCGTGGTTCATCGCCTCGTGCTCGCCACCCGGGCCGAAACCGCCGCCGCCACGGCTGGTGATGACCAGCACCTTCTTGCCCAGTACCAGCGGCTGGTAGTGGGCCACGCCGTTGTCCAGCTGGGTGTCGAAGGTCAGCCCCAGGCGCACGATATGGTCGACCCAGGCCTTGATGCCACTGGGCACGCTGAAATTGTGCATGGGCGCCGAGATCACCAGGCGCTGGTGCTCGAACAGCTCGCCGACCAACTCATCGCTCAGGGCCAGGTCGGCCTGCATCGACAGCGGGCGGGCCTCGGGTTGTGGATAGAACGCCGCGGCGATGAAGGCCTCGCTGACATGGGGAATGGCCCCGCGCCCGACTTCCCGGCGGGTCAACGAACCTTGGGGGTTGGCCGCTTGCCAGGCCTGCAGGAATACCTCGGCCAGGCGCCGGCTGTGGGATCGCTCGCCTCGGGGACTGCCATGGACTACAAGAACTTTACTCATCTGAACTTCCTCATGCGCTAGAACCTGGACGGCCTTGAGTGCCTATCGATTTCGCGCTAAAGCTAGAGCCAGCGGCATTCGCCAACAAACGAATTAAAATCCATTCAGATGAATTCAACTCAGCCATGGAGAGCTCTATGTTCGCCCACCTGCCTCTCACCGCCCTGCGGACCTTCGAGTCTGCCGCGCGTTTGCTGAGCTTCAAGGAGGCGGCCGACGACCTGTCGGTGACGCCCACGGCAGTGTCCCATCAGATCCGCAGCCTGGAGCACTGGCTGGGCGTGCCCTTGTTCGAGCGCCTGCCACGCCAGGTGCGCCTCACCGAAGCCGGCGATCGCTTGTTCCACAGCCTGCATGGCGCCCTGCTGGATGTGGCGCAGAGCGTCGCCACCCTGCGCCCGGCTCCGGACAACGGGCAGTTGACGGTGTCCACCACGGCCGCCTTCGCCGCCCTGTGGCTGGTGCCGCGCCTGGGTCGCTTCTACGCCCAGCATCCAGGCATCAACCTGCGCCTGGATACACAGTGCGAGGTGGTGGACCTGCAACAGGATGCCAGCATCGACGTGGCCATCCGCTATAGCCAGGACGGCTACCTGAATTTGCACGGCCTGTGCCTGTTCGATGAACGCTTCGCGGTCTATGGCTCGCCGCAACAAGTGGCACTGGCCGGGCAGCAACGGCCGGCACTGATCAGCGTGCACTGGCGCAGCTCCACGCTGTATGCCGATGGCTGGCAGGCCTGGTGTGCCCAGGCCGGGGAAAACTGGCTCGAGGGCCAGCCGCAGGTACGCTCCTATGACGAAGAGCAGTACGCCCTGCAAGCGGCCATCGCTGGCCAGGGCCTGGTGCTGGCCAGCAATATCCTGGTATCGCAGAGCGTGGCCAGCGGTCTGTTGCAGGCCTACCGTCCGGACATCCATGTGGGCGGCGCCGGCTATTGCGCGTTGTGCGTGCCCGGGCGTGAGCGCCATCCGCCGGTGCGGGTATTCCTCCAGTGGTTGCAGCAGGAAGCGCTGCTGGCCGGGCACCCGTTGCTGGGTCGCAGCTGAAGCCTGGCCGTCGCGGTACATCCGATCAAACTTTTTGCCGCTCCCACGACTCACACCCTAGGTAGCGACCAGGCCCGCAGAGCCCGGCGCAAGACGGATTAGCCCCCTAGGAGAAACCAAGATGAGCCAGATGCATTTGTCCGATGTGAACAGCCTGCGCGAACGGGCCCGCAGCCACGTGGAGAACGGCGCCGTGACCGCCGGCTACAACGCCGATCGCGAGGAAGTGCTGCGCCTGCTCAATGAAGCCCTGGCCACCGAGCTGGTCTGCGTGTTGCGCTACAAGCGCCACTACTTCATGGCCAACGGGCTCAAGGCCAGCGTGGCCGCCAACGAGTTCCTCGAACACGCCACCCAGGAAGCCGAGCATGCCGACAAGCTGGCCGAGCGCATCGTCCAGCTGGGGGGCGAACCGGAATTCAACCCCGACCTGCTGTCGGCCAGGTCCCATGCCCAATACGTGGCCGGCAGTAGCTTGAAGGAAATGGTCTACGAGGACCTGGTGGCCGAGCGGATCGCCATCGACAGCTACCGCGAGATCATCCAGTACATCGGCGACAAGGACCCGACCACCCGCCGCCTGTTCGAAGAGATCCTGGCCCAGGAAGAAGAGCACGCCGACGACATGGCGGACATCCTCCAAGACCTGTAGCGCCTGCCCGGCCCGCCCCTGGATGCAGGAGCGGGCCGGCCCCTCTCAGTCCCTGTCTTACTTGCCCGGCTTGACCGTCGCCGGCGCCTTGCCCGCACGCATCTGCTGCAACAGTGGCGCGCACTGGTTGGGTTCGTCATTGCTCGGCGCCACCAACGCCAGGAGCCCTGCCGCCGGACCGGCGATCACCCCCAGCGCCACCATTCCCGCTCCACGCAATACCAGCGGCACGGCCTTGACCCCGGCGCTGGGCTGGATGAACTTGCCCTGCACATAGAGGGGCGAGCGCAGGGAGAACAGGCGCAGGCCCTTGGACTCGGGGGTGATGGTCAAATCCAGCTGCTCGGTGGCCATGTTGGCGGTGCCATCGACATAGATGATGGCGTTCTCGGTATCGAAGACGAACAGGCGCGAAGTGGCGAGGCCAGTCTTGATGCCGAAGTCGGCGGCGGCGCAGTTGATCTTCACATCCTTGTCGCCGAACAACTTGCCCACCACATAGTTGCCGACGTTGAGCCCGGCGATCTCCATCAGCCCGCGGCTGATGGCGCCATCGTTGATCAGCATCTTCAGGTCGCCGTTGGCGCTGCCCAGCAGGGCCGCCACCGAGTTGCCGCGCCCCGAAAGATCGGCATCGCCGTTGAGCTCGCCGAAGCTGGTCTTCATGGGCTCGAAGGTGGGAAACAGTTGCTTGAGCTTGAAGTTGCGCGCGGTCAGCCGGGCCCGGCCTTCCATGGGCGCGGTGTGGCCATTGAGGCGTACCTGGGCATCGAGCTTGCCGCCGGCCACGCCGAAGCGCAGGGGTTCCAGGCTGAGCTGGCCGTCGTTGAGCACCAGGTGGGTATAGAGATCGGTGAACGGCAGGTCGGAGCTGTGGACGATACGCTTGCCGGTGAACTCGACGTCGGCGTCCATATCGCGCCAGCGCTCGGTGCGAAACTCCTCCACCGGCAACACCTTGTCCGCCGGTTGCTTGCTCTCGCCGCCCCGGGCCTTCTGCTTGGCATTGGAGTCGGCGCCGATCAGCGGCCCCAGGTCGCGGAACAGGAGCTGGTTGGAAACCAGCGCCCCGCTGAGCTTGGGCCGGGGCTGGCTGGCCACGTAGGTCAGGTTGCCGTGGATGTCGCTGTCGCCGATCTTGCCGTTGAAATCCTTGTAGCTGAACGTCGCGCCGGCCGGGTCGTGCAGCTTGGCGCTCAGGTGGCCATCGGTGGAGTACGGCGGGGAATCGGGCAGGGTCACCCCGGTCAATGGATAGAGGTTGCCCAGGCTAGTGCCCGCCAGCTTCAGGCGCAGGTCCAGGGCGCCCAGGTTCAGTGGATCGGTGAGGCTGCCGCGCAGCTCGATGCGCGAGTCGCCAATCTGCGCCTGGGCCTGGAGCGGGAACGGCCTGCTGCTGTCCTTGAGGGCCAGCAGGCCGCCGATCTTGCCGGTGCCAGCGAGCTTCTGCCCGTGGTACTGGCCCTTGACCTTGAGGGCGAAGGCATAGGCCTGGGGTTCGGCGCCTTGCTCGGCGGCTTTCTTCGCCTCGCTCTGGCCAACGATGTCACTGAACGGAATTGGCTGGCCGAGCAGTTCCACCAAAAGGTCCAGGCGGGTCTTGAGGCTCTGGTCGTCCAGGGTCACGTGGCCCTTGTCGAAGCCGATGGCGCCGATGTCCACCGTCCAGCTGGATGGCTCGGCATCGGGGTCCGCGGGATCGAAGGTGAAGGTCCAGTTGGCACGGCCGTCGGCCAACCGCTGCAAGGCCGCCTCGGGTTCGGTGAGGTCGATGCGCGGGATGCTCACCTGCCGCGCCAGCAGCGCCAGGGGCGAGATCCGCAGTTCGACCCGCTTGAGGCCGACCATCTGCGGTGCCTTGGACCAGTCCGGGTTGCCCAGGGTCAGGTCCTCGGCCACCACATGGGGCCAAGGCACCCAGGCCCGCCAGCCACCCTCGTCGGGCTCGCGCCGCCAGGCCACCGACAAGTCGCCATTGATCGCGAACGGCCGATGCAATTCCTCGGACACCTTGGCATTGAGGGCCGGCTTGATCCGGTTCCAGTCGAAAAAGGCCACCACCAGCACCAGTAGGGCCAGCAACAGGACCAGGCCGGTGAAGGTCCAGGCGAGGATTTTACGAGTGCGCGTCATGGCACGAGGCTCCTTGAGACAACTGAGCGCCGAACCACGACGCATCGATGAAGAACCGGGGCAAAACCACCGGCATTGGAACTACGACTGACAAAGTCCCCACAGGTTTGATCGGCGACGCCGATCTGGGGGGAAAACCGGTCATTGCTGACCACTTGGACAGCCATGTGTTACCGCTCATGGCCCCTCCCTGGAGCATGGGTGAGTCGAAACTACCCACCTCGGTGCACGACCCTGCAAGCGGAGAGGCCCGGGCTAGAGCCTCGCGGCAAACAATCAATTCTGTTGATTATCATCATTGTGTTTATGAACTTTTATATCGATTTTGTGGCGGTAACATTAGCTCCGTACCCAGTTTTTCGCCCTCCCAAGGAGCACCCCCTATCATGAAACGCCACATCCTCTTGAGCCTGACCTTATCCATCCTGGCCGCCAACGCCTTCGCCCTGCCCGCCGCCGAACAGGCCACTCCACAGGTCCAGGCCAGCCATGGCAGCGTGTTCACCCAGACCCTGGCCGAAGGTGGTTCGGATCGCCTGATCGAACGCAACAAGGTCGCCGCCGATGGCTATGATCGCACCCCACAAGGCCAGAGCGTTGCCGAAGATGGCTACGACCGTACTCCACAAGGTCAAAACGTAGCCGAAGGCGGCCGTGATCGCCTGGAAGAGAAAGGCCTGGTCGAAGATGGCTACAGCCGTACCCCACAAGGCCAGACCGTTGCCGAAGGCGGTGCCGATCGCCTGGCCGAACGTCATCAAGCTGCGAGCTGAGGCCATGCTGGCCCAGAAAAAAGCCCGGTCCCTGGATCGGGCTTTTGACTTTCCAGCGCAGCAATCCCATCCCCGGCCTACCCAGGCCTGACGCCAGTTCGACTCGGGCAAAGTTGATTTGCTAGAGTGCCCCGCTCTCCCAAGCGAAGAATTCCCTTCCAGATGCTGCCCCGCGCCGAACAGAAGCAACAGACCCGCAACGCCCTGATGGATGCCGCCCGGCACCTGATGGAGGGTGGTCGTGGTTTTGGCAGCCTGAGCCTGCGGGAAGTGGCCAAGGCCGCCGGCATCGTCCCCACTGGTTTCTACCGGCATTTCAGCGACATGGACCAGCTTGGCCTGGAGCTGGTCAGCGAAGTGGGCCAGACCTTTCGCGAAACCATCCGCCTGGTCCGCCATAACGAATTCGTCATGGGCGGCATCATCGACGCGTCGGTGCGCATCTTCCTCGATGTGGTGGAAGCCAAGCGCGTGCAGTTCCTGTTTCTCGCTCGCGAGCAGTACGGCGGCTCGCTGCCGGTACGCCAAGCCATCGCCAGCCTGCGGGAAAACATCAGCTCGGACCTGGCCGCCGACCTGGCGCTGATGCCCAAGCTGCAGCACCTCGATGTGGCCGACCTCAGCGTCATGGCCGACCTGGTGGTCAAGAGCGTGTTTGCCACCTTGCCGGACATCATCGATCCACCGGTCCAGGCCTTGCCCGAACACCTCACGCCCCAGGCGAAGATGACCCAGCAGCTGCGCTTCATCTTCATCGGGCTCAAGCACTGGAACGGCTTGGGCAGTACCGAGTAATTCCCCCCACCACTGCGCCAGATCTCCCCCGCCCTGCTCTGGAGCAGGCCTTTGCGCCTGTCCGTCAAACAGGCACCGGATTGCGGCAAAAACATTTGCAGCGCACCAAGCCAGTGCTATAAATCAGCTCGGCGCAGCAATTTGTAACAAGATGAAACAAGGTTTTGCCCCTTTTCCAGGCGCAGTAGCAGGGGTTTTCCTTTCCTTCGAGCGATTGGCAAGGCCCTTGCTCAGGCTTGTGCATCGTTCATAGCTGGAAGCTTTCCGATGCTGGTGATCCATCGCCGAACCCCCCCCCAGGCCTCCTGGTCCGCTGAACTGCACCTGACCTATGAAGCGCGCAGCAAGAGCCGCCTGCGCTGCTTCAGCGTCGAGGGCGAGGACGTCGGCCTGTTCCTGGAACGTGGCCAGCCACCGCTACATGATGGTGAGTTCCTGGTCGCCGAGGACGGGCGCATCGTCAGGGTCTGCGCCCGCGCCGAGACCCTGCTGCATGTCACCTGTGGCAATGCCCTGGAACTGACCCGCGCGGCCTATCACCTGGGCAACCGCCACGTGGCCTTGCAAGTGGGCGATGGCTGGCTGCGGTTGCTGGACGACTACGTGCTCAAGGCCATGCTCGAACAACTGGGGGCCAGCGCCAGTGTCATCGAGGCGCCATTCCAGCCCGAGCATGGCGCCTATGGGGGCGGACACCATCACTCCCATCACGGCGATGCGGACTTCAACTACCCGCCACGCCTGCACCAGTTCGGCGCTCGCCCGTGAACCCGGCCTGGGCCCTGTTGCGCCTGGCCAGTCCGCAACTGCCCATCGGTGGCTACAGCTATTCCCAGGGCCTGGAGATGGCGGTGGAACAACAGCGGGTGCATGACCCTGACAGCGCCCGGCGCTGGATCGGCGACCAGTTGCTGCTCAACCTGGCGCGCTTCGAGGCCCCGCTGCTCTGGGGCCATTGCCTGGCCGCAGCGGAGCAGGACTGGCAGCGCCTGCACCAGCTCGGTGAAGAGCATCGGGCCAGTCGTGAAACCCGCGAGCTGTACCTGGAGAGCCGGCAAATGGGCTACTCCCTCAAGCAACTGCTCGAAGGCCTGCCGGAACTGGACGCCGGCGCCCGCCAAATGCTGGCGCGACAGGACGAACCGCACCTGGCCCTGGGCTGGGCCCTGGCCGCCCGTGCCTGGCAAATCGCCCCGCGCGATGCCCTGGTCGCCTGGCTTTGGAGCTGGCTGGAGAACCAGCTGGCAGTGCTGATGAAGACCCTGCCCCTGGGCCAGCAGGCCGCCCAGCGCCTGACCAGCGACCTGCTGCCACTGCTGCAACAGGCCCAGCAGCAAGCCACCGCACTTGATCCCCAACACTACGGCAGCGCCGCCTTCGGCCTGTCCCTGGCGAGCATGGCCCATGAGCGCCAGTACAGCCGCCTGTTTCGTTCCTGAGGGCCCGTCATTTTGGAGAAGCACATGAATACACAACCCTTGCGCGTCGGTATCGGAGGCCCGGTGGGCTCCGGCAAGACCGCCCTGACCCTGGCCCTGTGCCTGGCCCTGCGCGAGCGCTACAACCTGGCGGTGGTGACCAACGATATCTATACCCGCGAAGACGCCGATTTCCTGGTGCGCAACCAGGCCCTGGCACCGGAACGGATCATCGGCGTGGAAACCGGTGGCTGTCCGCACACCGCCATTCGCGAAGACGCCTCGATCAACCTGGAGGCCGTGGATCAGCTGAACCGCCGCTTCCCGGGGCTGGACCTGATCCTGGTGGAGTCCGGCGGCGACAACCTGTCCGCTACCTTCAGCCCGGAACTCTCGGACCTGACCATCTACGTGATCGATGTCTCGGCCGGCGACAAGCTGCCGCGCAAGGGTGGCCCCGGCATCTGCAAATCCGACCTGCTGGTGATCAACAAGATCGACCTGGCGCCGCTGGTCGGCGCCTCCCTGGACCTGATGAACAGCGACACCCAGCGCATGCGTGGCGGCAAGCCGTTCGTCTTCAGCAACCAGAAAACCGGCCAGGGCCTGGCGGACATCATCGCCTTCATCGAACGCCAGGGCCTGCTGAGCGCAGCCTGAACCCAACCTCGACCCTCGAAAAGGACAGCGATCCATGACCTTCCAACGCATCCTCGGGGCCCTGGCCCTGCTGCTGGCTCCCACCCTGGCCCTGGCCCACCCCGGCCATGGCGACAACGGCCTGGTGGCCGGCATCGGCCATCCGCTCGGCGGCCTCGACCATCTGCTGGCGATGGTCGCGGTAGGCCTGTGGGCCGCCCAGCAACAAGGCGTGGCCCGCTGGGCGCTGCCCTGCACCTTCGTCGGCACCATGTTGCTGGGTGGGCTGCTGGGTTTCACCGGCCTGCAACTGCCAGCCCTGGAAAGCGGCATCGCCGCCTCGGTCCTGGCCCTGGGCCTGGCGGTCGCGCTGGCAGTACGCCCGCCGCTGGCCCTGGCCATGGCGGCCACAGCCTTGTTCGCCCTGTTCCACGGCGTGGCCCATGGCCTGGAACTGCCGGAGATGTCCAGCCCCTGGGCCTATGCCGCAGGTTTCGTGGCCGCCACCGCGGCGCTGCATGCCGCAGGGTACGCCCTGGTGCGAGCGCTACCGCGGACCGCCGCGCCCCTGGTGCGCATGGCCGGCGCGGCCTCTGCCGCCGCCGGCGTGTGGCTGCTCGCCGGTTGAAACCCTCAGGTCGCAGCCGCCGCGGTGGCTGCGACGCAGGGCCAATCGGCACGGCCTTCTCTGCTAACATGTCGCGCATTCAAACCTGCCGTTAGAAGACGCCAGCCAATGCTCGATGTATCCCGCCCTACCCCCTCGCCAGTCGCCAATGCTGTGTTCCAGGCCGTGCAGCAGCATTTTCACAAGGTGATCGTGCCCCTGTGGCAAGGGCCGGGCTGGAACCCGCAACTGGCGCTGCCCTACGAGGCGCTGGACACCGAGCACCAGCCCCTGCCGCCGCAGCGCTATCGGGCCATGGCCTGCGCCCGACAGTTGTACGTGTTTTCCCAACTGATCGGCGAGGCCAGCGCGCCCTTCGCCGCGGAGCGCGCCGCAGCACTGTTCCGCTCGCTGCAACGGCATTTCCACGATGCCGAGCACGGCGGCTGGTTCTACAGCATCGACCCCGAAGGCGCGCCGCTGGACCGGCGCAAGGACCTCTACACCCACGCGTTCATCGTCTTCGCCTGCGCCCACTACTGGGCCAAGGTCCGCGAACCGCTGGTGGAGTCGACACTCAATGCCGCCCTGGAAGTGGTGGCCCAGCGTTTCGCCCAGGGCGAGGGGCTCTACGAAGCCAGCCTGGGCGAGGATTGGTCCTTGCTGGGCAGCGGTCCGTTGCAGAACCCCTCGATGCACCTGGCCGAGGCCTTCCTCGCCACCCTCGCGGCCCGTGACGATGCATCGGTGGAGGCGGCCTTGCTCGAGTTGTGCCAGGCCATGCAGCAGCACTTCATCGAGCCACAGCAGGGCGTGATGATGGAGAAGCCCCTGGGGGCTGTGGATAACTGGTTCGAGCCAGGACACCAGTTCGAGTGGTATTTCCTCCTCGCCTCCTCGCCCCTGCTGCGCCAGGGGCCGCTGCACGCCTGCCTGGAACGAGCCTTCGCCCTCAGCGAACGGCTGGGGGTCGATCCCCAGAGCGGCGCGGTGTGCGCGATGCTCGAACTGCCCCCCCAGGCCAGCCCCAGGGATGCCACCCAGCGTATCTGGGCCCAGGCCGAATACCTGCGCGCGCTGACCTTGCGCACCGATGGCCAGGCCTTCCTGGAGCGCCAGCTCCAGGCGCTGCAAGGCAACTTCCTGCATGCCGACGGCTGGTACGAATGCCTGGACGCCAATGGCGCGGTCAGCCGCCAGGACATGCCTTCGACCACGCCTTATCACCTGGCCACCTGTTATCAGGCCCTGGCTGGCTACTTCGGCTGAAACGCCTGGCCGGCCCACAGGCCGGTCAGGCGATCCACTTGCGATCGCCGGTGAAGCTGATGGTCAGCCAGCGTGCGGCATCGGCTCCGCCCAACTGGCGGGAGATGTCCTCGCGCAAACGGTCCAGGGTCGCGACATCCTGTAGCGGATAGTCGGCCGGCAGCACCACGTGGATCTCGATGAAACGCGCCCGGCCGTGCTTTTGCACATAGCTGACATAGTCCTCGAAACCATGGGTGGCCTTGGCTTGTTCCATCACTGTGCGCACGGTCTCGTCCAACTGGTCGGGAGCGATGCCCAGCACCTCGCGCAAGGCCGGGCGCAGGATCTTCAGGGCCGGCGCCAGCATGCTCAGGGCCAGGGCGATCAAGATCAGCGGGTCGACATACACCGCCCACTGGTCATGGCCGTAGTGTTTGAGCAATAAGGCGCAGAGGAAGCTCACCAGCAGGCCCACCGACAGCATGGCGTCCACCAGCCAGCTGATGTTGTCGAACTGGATCAGCGACGACTTGAGCTTGCGGTTGCGATGGCGCACGTAGAAGAAGTAGGCGAACTCCACCACGGTGAACACGGCGGCGTAGACGATCACCAGCCCAAGCTCGATCTCCCGGCCTCCATTGATGATGCCGAACACACCGTTGAGAAAGGCGTAGATGGCGATCAGCAGCAGGAAGCTGCCCTCGATCAACAGCACCATGGGTTCCAGGTGCCAGAAGCCGAACTGGAAGCGCTGGTTGCCCGGCTTGGTGATCAGCCTGGCGGTGATCAGCATCAGCACCTTGATGAAGGTGGCGATCAGGGAAAAGAAACCATCGAACAGGATGGATTGGGCGCCAGAAACAAAACCTGTGGCGATACCGGCGATCGCCACGGCGAACATCAGTACGGTCGATTGCTTGAGCAGAGCCTGCTCACCTCGGTTACTCACGATTCCTCCCACGGAACTTGGAAAACACCGCCTCGATAACAGCGGCAGTACAAATTTAGGGGAGGAATTCTAGCGTGCCTCGGCTTCGGCCAGCTGAAACGAATCAGCTTATATATTTCCGCGTGCGTCCGACCTCACTGCGAGGCTGTGGATAACGGCTGTCGCTGGGCATGATCATGGGCGCCGTGCAAGGTCCTGCGGACCTTGGCGCAGCCTCGCCAGCTCAGCAGCGGCAAAAGTACCGCGCACTGCCAGCGAAGCTGCACCCTGGCAGGTCAGGCCTTGGCGCGGTCGATGGCGAAACCGGCCCAGGACTGGCTGACCGGCATCAGTTCCAGGCTGTTGATGTTGACGTGGGCCGGAGTATTCATGACCCAGAAGATGGTCTCGGCGATGTCCTCGGGCTGGATCGGCTCGGCGCCGGCGTAGGTGGCGTCATAACGGGCCTGGTCACCGCCAAAGCGCACCAGCGAGAACTCGCTTTCGCACAGGCCCGGCTCGATGTTGGTCACCCGTACCCCGGTGCCCTGCAGGTCGCAGCGCAGGTTCAGGGAGAACTGCTTGACGAAGGCCTTGGTGCCGCCATACACGTGGCTGCCGGGGTAGGGGTAGTTCCCAGCGACGGAGCCCAGGTTGACGATCCCGGCACCACGGCCATGGGCGATCAGCCGCGGCAGCAGTAGGCGGGTGCTGTACATCAGGCCCTTGATGTTGGTATCGACCATGGTGTCCCAGTCGTCCAGGTCGCACTTGGGCGCAGGGTCCGCCCCCAGGGCCAGGCCGGCGTTGTTGATCAGGCCGCGCAGCTTGGCGAACGTCGGCGGCAGGTTGTCGATGGCCTGTTCCATGGCCTTGCGGTCTCGCACGTCCAGCACCAGGCCATGGACTTCGGTCTGCTTGGAGAGCTCCGCGCACAAGGCATCGAGGCGCTCCTGGCGGCGACCGGTCAGTACCAGCGACCAGCCGGCCTCGGCAAAGCGCCGGGCACAGGCCTCGCCGAAACCGGAAGTCGCGCCTGTGATGAACAGAGTGGAAGTCATGGTGTTCTCCTTGCTGGGGGCGGGCCGCCATTTCAATAAAAAAACGTTTCGCAGCATGCCCGGCCCGGCTTCGGGCGGCAACTGGCCCTGTACCCAGGAAGCTTCATGGCCACAGCGCCTGCAGCCGCTGTGGATATCCCCAGGATGCTGTACAAAAAACAACCACCAGGCGCAAATCCAGGCCCTGCGTGGCCTGTAGCCAGGTGCGCGCACCTTATCCACAGGGCGGTCCACAGTCTTTGGGGGCAACTGGCAAATATTCCAGGCCACGATCCACAAGGCCTGCGCAGGCACAGGCAAAGTTTTTCCCTTGACCTGGGCCGGCCGTCCGTGCCGCCGCAGCCTGAAAAGATGACCGAACGGTCAAACAATAGAAGGCCAGAGGCCAGTAACCACGCCGCCCCGGGAGTTCTTTCCAGAGTTTAACCACAGACTTATCCACAGGCTTGTACAGGGCTTCGTCCACCGCCTGCTGCGACAATAAAAAGGTTGACAAAGCCGTCCTGAAGATCGCCAAAAGCCGCTGATCAAAAAACCAACGATTGCTTGCAAGCCACGTCCTGCAAGGCTTTCAGCCAGCTACTCCCACGTTACCCACAGCCCGCTCCACAACAAACGGGGACAACTCAAAACGGTGGAAAAACAACCGTTTGCGGCATCTTCATGCGGCGTTCCGGCAACTTGCCCAAGAGGTTTTCCACAATTGTCGGACGCAAATCAGCACCCTCCTCAAAGCCAGCCCCGGAAATCAGGCTGAACCTGCGGGTGTGGATAAAAAAGGCCCCGCCGGCGCGAACCGGCAGGGCCTTTTCATCCACAGCCGGTCAGTGGCCGCCCAGGTAGGCGTTACGCACCTCCTCGTTGACCAGCAGTTCCTTGCCGCTGCCGCTGAGGCGGATCTCGCCGTTGACCATCACGTAGGCGCGGTCGGACAGCTTGAGCGCATGGTTGGCATTCTGCTCCACCAGGAAGATGGTCATGCCGCTGGCCGCCAGCTCCCGCAGGGTGGCGAAGATCTGCTTCACCACGATCGGCGCCAGGCCCAGGCTCGGTTCATCCAGCAACAGCAACTTGGGCCGGCTCATCAAGGCCCGGGCGATGGCCAGCATCTGCTGCTCGCCGCCGGACATGGTCATGGCCCGCTGGTTGCGCCGCTCCTTGAGCCTGGGGAACAACTCGAACATGCGCTGCATGTCCTCGCTCGCGTACTGGTCGCCGATGGGAATGGTGCCCATCAGCAGGTTTTCCTCCACGGTCATGTCGGGGAACACCCGGCGCCCTTCAGGGGACTGGGCGATGCCGTTGGACGCGATGTAGTGGGACGACTTGCGGGTGATGTCCACACCGCGATAGAGGATCTGTCCGGACTCGGCCCGGGGCTGGCCGAAAATCGACATCAAGAGGGTCGACTTGCCAGCGCCGTTGGAGCCGATCAGGCTCACGGTTTCCCCTTCGTCGATGTGCAGCGAGACCTTCTTCAAGGCCTGGATCGGCCCGTAGTACACATCCAGGTCCTTGAGCTCGAGGATAGGTTGAGTCATGCCAGTTCCTCTTCGTCGGCACCCAGGTAGGCGGCGATCACCTTCGGATCGTTGCGGATCGCCTCCGGCCCGCCTTCAGCGATCACGTTGCCGTGGTCCAGTACCACGATATGGTCGGAAATGCTCATCACCATGCCCATGTCGTGCTCGATCAACACCACGGTCAGGTCATGTTCGTCGCGCAGCAACCGGATCATCGCGCTCAGCGCCTCGGTTTCCTGGGGGTTGAGGCCCGCGGCCGGTTCGTCGAGGCAGATCACCTGCGGCCGCGTGCACATGGCCCGGGCGATCTCCAGGCGCCGCTGCTGGCCGTAGGACAACTCGCCGGCCAGGCGGTTGGCGCAGTCCACCAGGTCCACCACTTCCAGCCAGTAGAAGGCCTGGTCCAGGGCATCGCTTTCCGCCTTGCGATAGCCCCTGGTGTTGAGCACTCCCGCCAGCAGGTTGCGATTGACCCACATGTGCTGGGCCACCAGCAGGTTCTCCACCACCGACATTTCCCGGAACAGGCGGATGTTCTGGAAGGTCCGCGCCAAGCCGGCCCGGTTCACCAGGTGGGTGCCGCCGAACATCTTGTAGTACAGGCGGCTGGAGAAGTTTTTCGGCGACACGAAGTCGCTGGCCCGGAACGGCTCGCCCAACAGCTTGATGACGTTGGTCTGCTGGCCTCGGGTATTGAGTTCGATGCGGCCACCGGATGCCTTGTAGAAACCGGTGAGGCAGTTGAACACCGTGGTCTTGCCGGCACCGTTGGGGCCGATCAGGGCGAAGATCGAGTTGCGCTTGACCTTGAGGCTGACATCGCTGAGGGCCTTGATGCCGCCGAAATGCATCATCAGGTTCTCGACCGAAAGAATGTATTCGCTCATGGCGCGCTCCTTGGGGTCAAAACACCTTTGCGCGGGGTCACCCCGGTGCGGCTGATGCGGATCAAGCCCCGCGGCCGCCAGATCATCATCAACACCATGAGGATGCCGAACAGCAACACCCGGTATTCGGAGAAGCTACGCAGCAGTTCAGGCGCCACGGTGAGCACGAATGCGGCGATCACCACGCCCACGGTGGAGCCCATGCCCCCCAGCACCACAATGGCGAGGATCAGCGCCGACTCGAAGAAGGTGAAGGACGACGGGTTGACGAAGCCCTGGTAGCTGGCGAAGAACACCCCGGCCAGGCCCGCGGTGGAGGCACCCAGGGTAAAGGCCGAGAGCTTCACCAGTACATGGTTCAGCCCCATGGCGCGGCAGGCGATCTCGTCCTCGCGCAAGGCTTCCCAGGCCCGGCCCACGGGCATGCGGGTCAGCCGATGCTTGATGTAGAGCACCAGCAGCACCACCAGGAACAGCACGATGTAGATGAACAGGAACTTCAGGTTGGGGTTGTATTCCAGGCCGAAGAACTCATGGAACGGCACTCCACCGTCCTTGGCCTTGCGTCCGAACTCCAGGCCCAGGAAGGTCGGCGACGGCACCGGCATGCCGTTGGGACCACCGGTGAAGGACAGCCAGTTGTTGAGCACCAGGCGGATGATCTCGCCGAACCCGAGGGTCACGATGGCCAGGTAATCGCCATGCATGCGCAACACCGGGAAGCCCAATATGCATCCCGCCAGTGCCGCGGCGATCGCCGCCAGCGGCAGCACCGTCCAGAAGCCCAGGCCCAGGTACTGGTAGCCCAGGGCCAGGCCGTAGGCGCCGATGGCGTAGAACGCCACGTAGCCAAGGTCCAGCAGCCCGGCCAGGCCCACCACGATGTTCAGCCCAAGGCCCAGCAGCACGTAGATCAGGCCGAGGATCACCACGGTCAGCAGGTACTTGTTGGCGAAGAACGGAAAGACGATGGCGATCACGATCAGCGCCGGAATGATCCAGCGCAGCCGCGATTTGTAGTCCGGCGCCAGCACATGCACGCCCGAGCCGCTGCTTTCGAAACCCTGGAGGATCTTCAGCCCGCGCGGGGTCTGCAGGAACAGGCTCAGGGCCAGGCGCCCGGCCATGACGATAGCCACCAGCCAGGCGACCCGGGTCGGTTCCAGGTTGAAACTGTAGCCGTCCAGGACCACGCCCACGATGGGGCCGAACACGATCAGCGAGATCAGCCCGGCGAGCACGGCGTCGACGACGCTCTTCTTGATATCGATCGGTTTATTGGCAGCAGACATACTTACACCTTCGCCACGAGTGGGCGACCCAGCAGGCCTTGGGGACGGAAGATCAGGATCAGCACCAGCAGCGAGAAGCTGAACACGTCTTTGTAGTCGGAGTTGATCAAGCCGGAGAACAACGACTCGGAGATACCGAGGATGATCCCGCCGAGCATGGCCCCGGGCAGCGAGCCAATGCCGCCGAGCACCGCGGCGGTGAAGGCCTTGATGCCGATGACGAAGCCGGCGTAGAAGTCGAAGGTGCCGTAGTTCATGGTGATCAGCACCCCGGCCAGGGCGGCCATGGCCGCGCCGATGATGAACACGTAGGAGATCACCCGGTCGGTGTTGATCCCCAGGATCGAGGCCATCTTGCGGTCTTGCTGGGTGGCCCGGCACATGCGCCCGAGCTTGGTGTACTTGATGATGTAGGTCAGCAGTGCCATGCCGGCGAAAGCCGCCACCAGGATGAAGATCTTGGTGTAGGTCAGTTGCACGAAGCCACTGCCGATATCCACCTTCCAGGCCCCGGCCAGCAGGGTGGGCACGCCCTGCTGCTTGGCGCCCTGGCTGATCTGCGCGTAGTTCTGCAGGATCAGCGAGATGCCGATGGCGCTGATCAGCGGCGCCAGGCGGGTGGAGTTGCGCAGGGGCTTGTAGGCGACGCGCTCGATGACCCAGCCGTAGATCCCGGTGACCACGATGGTGAAGATCAGGGTGCCGAGGATGAGTAGCGGGAAGGATTCGATGCCGAAGTAGGCCAGCAAGGCCAGGCTGATTGCCGCCAGGTAGGCGGAAATCATGTACACCTCGCCATGGGCGAAGTTGATCATGCCGATGATGCCATAGACCATTGTGTAGCCGATGGCGATCAGACCGTAGACGGACCCGAGGGTCAGTCCGTTGATCAGTTGCTGCAGGAAAATACCATCCATAACGCAATCTCACGGACTTGAGAGACGGCACAGGGCGTCGACGCCGGACAGGGATCACCCATCCGCGCAACACGTCCGTTGTGCAGCTCTACGAGAAAAGGCAAGTACTGCACGAGTACGGACCGATACCAGGGGCCGGTATCGGTCCGTGCGGACTCATGTCACTTCTGTTTTTCCAGCTGGTGGTATTTGCCGTCCTTGTCCCACTGGTAGACCACGTAGTCGGAGACCTTCAGGTCGCCCTTGGCGTCCCAGGTCTTCTCGCCCATCACGGTCTTCACCGGATTGGCCTTGAGCCACTTGGCGGCGTCCTCGCCCTTGTTCGACTTGGCACCATTGAAGCCGGCGGCCAGGGCCTGGATCGAGGCGTAGGCGTACAGGGTGTAGCCCTCGGGCTCGGTGCCGGCCTTGCGGAAGGCGTCCACCACGGCCTTGCTGTCCGGCAGCAGGCGTGGGTCGGCGCCGAAGGTCATGTACACGCCATCGACGTACTGCGGGCCACCGGCAGTGGTCACCAGCTCGTCGGTGACGATACCGTCGTCGGACATGAACTTGACGTCCTTCAGGCCCTGCTCGCGCAGTTGGCGCACCAACGGGCCGGCCTCGGGATGCAGGCCGCCAAAGTACACCACGTCGGCACCGGCGGCGCGGATCTTGGTCACCACGGCACTGAAGTCCTTCTCGCCCCGGGTCAGGCCCTCATACAGCACCGGGGTCACGCCGCGCTTGGTCAACTGCGCCTTGGTGGCGTCGGCCAGGCCCTGGCCGTAGGTGTCCTTGTCGTGCAGCACCACGACCTTCTTGCCCTTGAGCACATCGATGATGTAGTCGCCGGCCACCACGCCTTGCTGGTCGTCACGCCCGCACATGCGGAACATCGCCGACAGGCCGCGCTCGGTGACCTGGGGGTTGGTGGAGCCCGGAGTGATGGCAATCACCCCGGCGTCGCTGTAGACCTCGGAAGCCGGGATGGTCGACGAGGAGCAGAAGTGCCCGACCACGCCGGCCACCTTGTCCTGGTCCACCAGGCGGTTGGCCACGGCGACCGCCTGCTTCGGCTCGCAAGCGTCGTCGCCCTTGACCAGCACGATCTTCTCGCCGTTGACCCCGCCCTTGGCGTTGATTTCGTCAGCCGCTGCCTGTGCACCCTTCATGTACTGCTCGCCAAATGCCGCGTTGGCGCCTGTCATGGGACCCGCTACGCCGATCTTCAGGTCGGCTTGAGCAAACGCAGAAACACCCAGCGCAGTTGCCACTGCGAGGGCCAGGAAGCCTTTCTTGTAAAACGTCTGGGACATGAGGTGATGCTCCAAGGTTTTTTAGTTGGCACTGCGACTTACATCAATGCTCAGAGCAAGCGCCGTGCCAGTGGTTTTTTATTCTTAGAAAAGTCGCTGTCTTATTGTTATTTCGACTGTTTCGAGCCCATTTTCATTGGGCGTGCAACCGTCTAAACCGCGGAAGGTAAAACCCTGTTTTCCAGTGGGCGCAACCCACTCGTGCCATCATTGCAACCGCGACACAATTCAACGTGCAACCCTCTTGTAACAGCCTGCGTCACCGAACTGCACACCCGTGGTGCGCAACTGCTACGAGCCGCACCACTACAGGCTAGTCGCTGCATCGAAAAGCGTCGTCAATGGCTGTGCATTTCCTCATTCAGATAACGATTCGCAGGCATTGGCCGGCGTGGTAGAGGGAGAACCCGGCCTCGTACAGGCAACTGCGCAGGGCCGCGCCAGGCAACGGCTGCATGGGCGCAAAGGGAATCGGCAAGGCCTGCGGGTCGCCATTGCACAGGTAATCGGCGAAAGCCTTGCCGACCACGGTGCCGGTGGTCACCCCGCGGCCGTTGTAACCGGTGACGGCCACCAGCCCCGGAGCCGGTTCGAACAGGCGCATCAGGTGGTCGGGGGTGAAGGCGATGCAGCCGGTCCAGGTGCATTCCCACTCCACGGGCTTGAGGTAGGGGAAGTAATGCTGTTGCACCCGGTCGGCCCAGGCCTTGAGGAACCACAGGGGCTTCTGGTTGCCATTGCCCAGGCTGCCCAGCAGCAAGCGGCCCTCGGCATCCCGGCGGATGCTGCTCAGCACCTGGCGGGTATCCCAGGAACCCTGGCCACCGGGCAGGATCTGCAGGGCAGCCTCTTCGGTCAGCGGCACCGAGGCCACCTGGTAGTAGTAACCCGGGAAGAAATTGCGCCGCAATTCGGTCCAGTCGCCCTCGGTGTAGGCGTTGGAGGCGATCACCACCTGCTCGGCCAGCACCGAGCCCTGGTCGGTCTGCACCGACCAGCGCTGGCCCTGGCGCTCCAGGCGGGTTACCGGCGAATGATCGAACAGCCGGCCGCCCAGGTCGGCCGCCGCCTTGGCCAGGCCGCTGACATAGGCCATGGGGTTGATGGTCCCGGCCCGGCGATCGAGCAAGGCCGCGGCGATCTTCCTGGTCCCGGTGGCGGTTTCACAGGCCGCACCGGTGAGCAACTCCACCGGCGCGCCCCGACGCTTCCATTGCTGCTCGCGGCTGCGCAGGTCGGCCTCGCCCCGGGCGTTGTGGGCCATGTGCAAGGTGCCTTCGCGGCGCAACTGGCAATCGATGCGGTACTTGTCCACCAGGCTGAACACCAGCGATGGCGCCGCACCGAGCATGCGATTGAGCTGGCTGCCGACTTGTTCGCCGAAGCCGGCCTCGATCTCGTCCGGTGGAATCCACATGCCGGCATTCACCAGGCCGACGTTACGCCCCGAGCCCCCCTGCCCGGCACGCTGGGCCTCCACCACGCAGACGCGCTTGCCCTGCTCCAGCAGATGCACCGCCGCCGACAAGCCGGTGAAGCCGGCGCCGATGATGCAGACATCCGCCGTCTGCTCGCCCCGCAGCGGTGCGTGGTCAGGCCTTTGCGGAGTCAATCGTTCCCATAGACATTGTTCTTGTAGTGCCATCGCCAACTCCGAAATCAACCCACATGGACCAACCGCCCCTGGCACGCCTGGCCGGCAGGCGTGCCAGGGGCTCAGTCGAAGGTAATGCCCTGGGCCAGCGGCAGCTCGCGGGAGTAGTTGACGGTGTTGGTCTGGCGACGCATGTAGCCACGCCAGGCGTCGGAGCCGGACTCGCGCCCGCCGCCGGTTTCCTTCTCGCCACCGAAGGCGCCACCGATTTCCGCACCGCTGGGGCCGATGTTGACGTTGGCGATGCCGCAGTCGCTGCCCACCGCCGACATGAAGCGCTCGGCCTCACGCACATCGGTGGTGAAGATGCACGAGGACAGGCCCTGGGGCACGGCGTTGTTCAGGCGCAGGGCCTCATCGAAGTCCTGGTAGCCGATCACGTAGAGGATCGGGGCGAAGGTCTCGCTGCACACCACGTCGCTCTGCTCGGGCATTTCCACGATCGCCGGCGACACGTAGTAGGCGTTGGGGTACTGGTCCTGCAACTGGCGCTGGCCGCCGAACACCCGCCCGCCCTCGCTCAGCGCCTGCTCCAGGGCGTCCTGCATGGCCTCGAAGCTGTGCTTGTCGATCAGCGGGCCGACCAGGTTGCCTTGCAGCGGGTGGCCGATGCGTACCTTGGCATAGGCGGTCTTGAGGCGAGCGACGATCTCTTCCTTCACCGATTCATGGGCGATCAGGCGGCGCAGGGTGGTGCAACGCTGGCCGGCGGTGCCGACGGCGCTAAACAGGATCGCGCGCACGGCCATGTCCAGGTCGGCGCTGGGCCCGAGGATCATGGCGTTGTTGCCACCCAGTTCGAGAATGCTGCGGGCGAAGCGCGCCGCGACCTTGGGCGCCACTTCACGGCCCATGCGGGTGCTGCCGGTGGCGCTGACCAGGGCCACGCGCGGATCGTCCACCAGCGCCGCGCCGGCATCGCGACCGCCGATGATCACCTGGCTCAGGTATTCGGGGGCGTCATGGAAGTTCTTCAGCACTCGCTCCAGCAAGGCATGGCAAGCCAGGGCGGTCAGCGGAGTCTTTTCCGAGGGTTTCCAGATCACCGGGTTACCGCAGACCAGGGCCAGGGCGGTGTTCCAGGACCAGACCGCCACCGGGAAGTTGAAGGCGCTGATCACCCCCACCACCCCCAGTGGATGCCAGGTTTCGCGCATGTGGTGGCCGGGGCGCTCGGAGGCGATGGTCAGGCCATAGAGCTGGCGCGACAGGCCGACGGCGAAGTCGCAGATGTCGATCATCTCCTGCACTTCCCCCAGGCCTTCCTGAGTGATTTTGCCGGCCTCCCAGGACACCAGCTCGCCGAGGTCGGCCTTGTGCTCGCGCAGCACTTCGCCGAACTGCCGCACCAGCTCGCCACGGCGAGGGGCCGGGACATTGCGCCAGAGGGCGAATGCATGCTCGGCGCGACTGACCTGCTGCTCCACTTCGGCGCCCCCCTGCCAGTTCACCGCGGCGATCCGGCTGCCGTCGATGGGCGAATGCACAGGGTGTGCGCCCGACTGGTAGAGGGCCGGGTTCACGCCCAGACGATCAAGCAATGCGGCAACCATGGGTGACTCCTTACAGGTGGCAAGCGAAAGACCAGGACCGCCGTGGCGGTCGTCGAGACCTGTAGTTGTAGCTGGCCGCAGACTTGCCAACAAACGACCTTTAAGCGAGATATCATTCCGTTTATTCATGCTGGGCCGGCATCCAGCACCGATAAGAACAAGGACAAGCCATGCTGAACAAACGCTACCTGCCGTCGATCACGGCCCTGCAGTGCTTCGAGGCCGTGACCCGGCACCTGAGCTTCACCCGCGCGGCCGAGGAGCTGAACCTGACCCAGAGCGCGGTGAGCAAGCAGGTGGCGCAGCTGGAAGAGCTGCTCCAGCACTTGTTGTTCCGCCGCGTGCGCCGGCGCCTGCAGCTGACCCCGGCCGGCGACCTGTACCTGGTGGAAGTGCGCAAGATCCTCACCCAGGTGGAGATGTCCACCCACTACCTGCGCTCCTACGGCGGCGAGACCGAAGTACTGCGGGTCTCCACGCCCTATACCTTCGGCGCCCGCTGGCTGGTGCCAAGGCTCAAGGGCTGGCGCCTGCGCCACCCGCACATCCACCTGGACCTGTGCAACGAACAGGAGCCCGACGAACTGCTCCAGGGCCATAGCGACCTGGCGTTCTACTTCGGCCAGGGCGCGCGCCCCGGCACCGAGAGCCTGAAGCTGTTCAGCGAGGAACTGGTGGCGGTATGCGCCCCCGACAGCCTGCCGGCCGAACCGCTCACCGATCCCCGGCAACTGGCCGACCTGGTGCTGCTGCAAAACGCCTCGCGGCCCCAGGGCTGGCACGAGTGGTTCGAGCAGCAGGGCTACCAGACCGAGCACAGCTACCACGGCCCGCGCTTCGAGACCTTCTACATGTGCATCCGCGCCGCCCAGGTCGGCTGCGGCGTGGCCCTGCTGCCGCGGTTCCTGGTGGAGGAAGAACTGGCCGAGGGCAAGCTGGTGATCGCCTGGGAGTACGCCATGCCCAGCCAGGATGCCTACTACCTGGCCTACCCCGAGCATGCGGCGGAAGTGCCCAAGGTTCGCGATTTCGTGCGCTGGATGCTGGAGCGGATCGATCCGTAGTTCCCCGACTTCAGCCCCGGGCCGAAAAAACACTGGCAAAGCCCAAGGCGTCTATGCGCCACTAGCGCCTTCACTGAAAGAGCTGAGTGCCGCACCTGTCAGTCGCGGCCAGCATGGAGATTCCCGTTATGAGCGAGAGTGTGTTTGCCGATCGCATCGTGCAGAACCTGCTCGACACCGACTTCTACAAACTGACCATGATGCAGGCGGTGCTGCACAACTACCCCAACGCCGAGGTGGAATGGGAGTTTCGCTGCCGTAACAGCGAGGATCTGCGGCCCTACCTGGCAGAGATCCGCTATCAGTTCGAGCACCTGGCGGAGTTGAGCCTGAGCCCCGACCAGCTGGGCTTTCTCGAGCGCATCAGTTTCCTCAAGGCGGATTTCCTGCGCTTTCTCGGGCTGTTCCGCTTCAACCTGCGCTACGTGCACACCGGCATCGAGAACGGCGAGTTGTTCATTCGCCTGCGTGGCCCATGGCTGCATGTGATCCTGTTCGAAGTGCCGATGCTGGCCATCATCAGCGAAGTGCGCAATCGCTACCGCTACCGGGAAACCCAGCTGGTGCAGGCCCGTGAGCAGTTGTATCGCAAGTTCGACTGGCTGACCGCCAATGCCAGCAGCGAGGAGCTGGGCGAACTGCAGGTGGCCGACTTCGGCACTCGCCGGCGCTTTTCCTATCGCGTCCAGGAAGAGGTGGTGAATGTGCTCAAGCATGACTTCCCCGGACGTTTCGTCGGCACCAGCAACGTGCACCTGTCCCGCGAGCTGGGCATGAAGCCCCTGGGCACCATGGCCCATGAATGGATCATGGCCCACCAGCAGCTGGGGCCACGGTTGATCGACAGCCAGATCGCCGCCCTCGATTGCTGGGTCCGCGAGTACCGGGGCCTGTTGGGCATCGCCCTGACCGACTGCATCACCACCGATGCTTTCCTGGGGGATTTCGACCTGTTCTTCGCCAAGTTGTTCGACGGCCTGCGCCATGACTCGGGGGACCCGATCCTCTGGGCGGAAAAGGCCATCGCCCACTACCACAAGCTGGGCATCGACCCGATGAGCAAGACCCTGGTGTTCTCCGACAGCCTGACCCTGCCGCGCTCCCTGGAGATCTTCCGGGCGCTGCGCGGGCGGATCAACGTCAGCTTCGGCATCGGCACCAACCTGACCTGTGACATCCCCGGTGTGGAGCCGATGAGCATCGTGCTTAAAATGGCCGCCTGCAATGACCAGCCCGTCGCCAAGATCTCCGACGAAGCGGGCAAGACCCATTGCAAGGACCCGAACTTCGTCGCCTATTTGCGCCACGTTTTCCAAGTACCTGCCCAACCTGGCAAGGAGTGAATCATGCAAGCCGTACAGCTTGAGATTGCGCAGCAGCTCAAGGTCCAAGCACCTTTTCCCGACCACGCCGCCCTGGAAGCGGAAATCGCCCGGCGCGTGCGCTTCATCCAGGACTGCCTGGTCAATTCCGGCCTCAAGAGCCTGGTATTGGGCATCAGCGGCGGGGTCGACTCGCTGACCGCCGGCCTGCTGGCCCAGCGGGCCATGGTCGAGCTACGTGCCAGCAGTGGCGACCAGCGCTACCGCTTCATCGCCGTGCGCCTGCCCTACGAGACCCAGTTCGACGAGCACGACGCCCAGGCCGCGGTGGACTTCATCAACCCCGACGAGCGCCACACGGTGAACATCGGCCCGGCGGTCAAGGCCCTGGCCAATGAAGTGGCGGCCTTCGAAGGCCAGCACGCGGTATCCCGGGACTTCGTACTGGGCAACACCAAGGCGCGGATGCGCATGGTCGCCCAGTACACCATCGCCGGCGCCACCCAGGGCCTGGTGATCGGTACCGACCATGCCGCCGAGGCGGTGATGGGCTTCTTCACCAAGTTCGGCGACGGCGCCTGCGACCTGGCCCCCCTGAGCGGCCTGGTGAAAAACCAGGTGCGCGCCATTGCCCGGTATTTCGGGGCCCCCGAGTCGCTGGTGGAGAAGATCCCCACCGCCGATCTCGAGGACCTGTCGCCGGGCAAGCCGGACGAAGCCTCCCATGGCGTCACCTATGCCGAGATCGATGCCTTCCTGCACGGCCAGCCAGTGCGCGAGGAAGCCTTCAAGACCATCTGCGACACCTATCGCAAGACCCACCACAAGCGGGTCATGCCCTTCGCGCCCTGAGCGCCAGGCACAAAAAAAGCGCCCCTAGGGGCGCTTTTTCGTTGCAGCCGGGCCTGATTACTTCAGGATCACGGCGCCTTTCATCATCGAGTTGTGGCCTGGGAACGAGCAGAAGAACTGGTAGCTCTCGCCAGCGGTCAGCTTGGACACGTCGAAGGTCACCGAATCCTTTTCACCGGCACCGATGATCTTGGTGTGGGCGATGACGCGGGTGTCGCCTTCCTTCAGGTAGTTCTTGTCGATGCCAGCGGCCATGCCGTCGGCAGCGATGCCAGCCATGTCTGCGGTCTTGCTCAGTACCCAGTTATGACCCATGACGTTCTTCGGCAGGCTGCCGGAGTGGCCCAGGTTCACGGTGAAGGTCTTGCAGCTCTTGTCGATGGTGATTTCCTTGGTGCTGAAGGACATCTGGTCGGTAGAGTCGACGTCGATCTTGCACTCGGCGGCCATCAGTTGGCTGCTGGCCAGTGTCAACAGGGATGCTGCAACGAGTTTGGCAAACATGGTGAATCTCCAAGGCAGGGTTAACAAAATCCATCTGAATCCATGGGAGGCAAGACTGCCTGAATTTCTCGCTACTGCCTATGATTTGCATCAAGAAACTGTATACAACTCTCTGCTATCAGGCCGATCGAAACAATCAAGCAGCCAGCCTCGGGAGCTGTCCCTAGAATCACCGCCACCACCCCACCGGAGCCTGGATTATGTCGTTCAACAGCCTGTTTCGCAGCTTGCTCGCCGCCTACGCCTGTGGTGCCAGTGGCACCCACGAGACCCCGCAACGCGACGTTTAATGCTTGGACTCGACTCATCGAGCCTTTACCCTGAGGCGATCTTTGAGCTGGGAGCAAGACATGTCGTTAACTTCTGTCTGTGTATTTTGTGGCGCCAGCGCCGGCGCCAATCCTGCCTACCGTGAAGCCGCCCAGGCCATGGGCCGGGCCATCGCCGAACGCAACCTGACCCTGGTCTACGGCGGTGGCGCGGTGGGCCTGATGGGCATCGTCGCCGATGCGGCCATGGCCGCTGGCGGGCAAGTCGTGGGCATCATTCCGCAAAGCCTGAAAGACATCGAGATCGGCCACAACGGCCTGACCCGCCTGGAAGTGGTGGATGGCATGCATGCGCGCAAGGCACGCATGGCCGAACTCAGCGATGCCTTCATTGCCCTGCCCGGGGGCCTTGGCACCCTGGAGGAACTGTTCGAAGTCTGGACCTGGGGCCAGCTGGGTTACCACCGCAAGCCCCTGGGGCTGCTGGAAGTGAACGGCTTCTACGAAAAACTCGGAGGCTTCCTCGACCATATCGTCGGCGAGGGGTTCGTCAGTACTGCGCACCGCCAGATGCTGCAGATCAACCAGTCGCCGGCCGGCCTGCTGGATGCCCTGAGCGCCTGGCAACCTTCGGTCTCGGCCAAGTGGGTCGACTCAAAGCCGAGCTGAACCCTCCCCCAGGCGCCCCACAGTGATTCTCAGGGGCGCTTGCGCTGCGGCTTCAACGACGCCTTGAGCCGTTGCCGCTGATGACGGATCTCCAGCAGCTTTCCACGCATTTGCCGGTGACGGCGGCTGTTGAGCAAAAGCAATCCCAGCAAGGGCAGCAACAGCCCCACCAGGTAGATGCCCTGGTGCGGATGGTATTGGAACATCGGCGCCACCAGGGCCAGGCACAGGGCGAAGTAACCGGCCACCAGCCACACGCCCCAGGCAATCCCGCGCACCACCAGCAGATTGCCAACCACCAGCAACACAATCAGCCCCAGCAGGCCCAGGCCCGTGTAGTCGTTGCTCTGCTCTGGTGCCATGCCGCGCCAGTAGGTGACTTGCGCCAGCGACAACAGCAACGATGCGCTGAAGCAGCCCAGCAGCACCGTGAGCATGAAGGTCGGGAAATAGCGCGCCAGGAACTCACGCATGCTGCCCCCGCCGATCATTCGTCGAACTCCTCGTAGAGCCCCACGGCCAGGGTCTTCGCCGTGCCCAGGTTGCCGGAGCGAATGCTGCCGGTGGTGCTCAGGACCGCGCCCAGGGCATCTTGCATCTGCGTCAGGGTCGCGTGCCTGATCTGCGTCGTCGAATAGCGCTTGGTCAATCCTTCGGTGCGCTGCTTGAGCTTCAGCAACTTGGGAGTCAGGCTCGGATCGCGCAGGGTCAAGAGCTCCTTGGTCAGCCTGGCACGCTCCTGGCGGTTGAGGCCCTTGAGCAACTGGGTCCAGCTCTTGCCGGTATTGGCCGCCTTGCTGGCCTTGAGCAGCTTGACCGTGGTCAGCGCGGAGCCCCCGACGCCTACCAGGGAAATGCCATCCAGGATCGGCGAGACGATGGTGTACCACTCGGCATCGTCCATCCGGTCGTTGGCCGCCGGGTCCTGGATCTCGTTGATCACCCGCGCCCCGCCGATCACGCACTGGGCGGTCCCGGCTACCGCCGCCGACACCCCGAGCGCCACCATCCAGGCACTGGCGCCGGCGGTGAAGGGCACGGCGACGGTCCCGCTGAAGACCACCAGCCAGCCGATCACCGCGGCGGCACAGGACAGCGAGGTATTGAAGGATTCGGTAGCCAGGCGTGACTCGCGGGGGTTGTTCTTCACCTGGTCGACGAACTGCTGGGGCGCGATGTACCGCTTCGCTTCCCGCAGGACCACACGCTTGGGGGTGATGCTGCAAATCGGCCTGAACTCGCGCAGGGTAATCACGTTGAAGTCGGCATCGATGTACACCACCCCCGCCCCGGCGATCGATGGATCGGTATCGATGGCGGCGAACAGCCGTGGCAGGTTGAGTTGGCTTTCGATCCGCTGGCGGGCGAGCATCTGGGTGATGTTGAGGTCCCTGGTGACTCCGTCGATAACGCTGGCCACGTGATTCGTCCTTGGTCTGGCGGTGGATGGTTGCCTGATGGCTTGAGGCCACCTCGGCATGCACTGAATGAAGGTCGCCAACCTTAACAAAGCGCCAGGCTTTTGTTGCCCTGTGCCCGTTAAAAATCCCTGGGGGCAAAAGCAAGACGCCAGCTTCATAGCTGGCGTCTTGTTGTATCAGCGCGGCACTACCGGCTTGCGGGTCGGCTTCTTGCTCTTGCCCTTGGCTGCGTCGGCACGCTCCTTGGCAGCTTGCTTGTTGCGGGCGAAGGCTGCGGCCTTGGCCTGTTCGCGCTTGTCCCAGGCGTTGCCGCCATCGCTGGCACGCGGCGGCAAGCCGGTGTGCTGGGTCAGGATCCGGGTTTCCTTGGCTACTTTGTGGCTGCCGGCCGGTGTCGAGTTCTTGCGTCGGGCACTCTGGTAGCTGTCGGTAGACGGCTGGTGCGCCGGGATCAGTTGCTGCTTGCCCGAACCGATCAAGTCGCCACGGCCCATGCGCAGCAAGGCCTCGCGCAGCATCGGCCAGCCCTTGGGATCGTGATAGCGCAGGAATGCCTTGTGCAGACGGCGCTGCTCCTCGCTCTTGACGATGGTTACCGCGTCGCTCTTGTAGGTGACCTTGCGCAGCGGGTTCTTGCCCGAGTGGTACATGGCGGTGGCGCTGGCCATCGGCGACGGATAGAACGCCTGCACCTGGTCGGCGCGGAAGCCGTTGCCCTTGAGCCACAGGGCCAGGTTCATCATGTCCTCGTCGGTGGTGCCCGGGTGGGCGGCGATGAAGTACGGAATCAGGTACTGCTCCTTGCCCGCTTCCTTGGAGTACTTCTCGAACATCCGCTTGAAGCGGTCATAGGTGCCGATCCCAGGTTTCATCATCTGGTTCAGCGGACCTTCCTCGGTGTGTTCCGGGGCGATCTTCAGGTAGCCACCGACGTGGTGGGTCACCAGCTCCTTGACGTATTCCGGCGATTCCACCGCCAGGTCGTAACGCAGGCCGGAAGCGATGAGGATCTTCTTCACGCCAGGCAAGGCGCGGGCACTGCGGTACAGCTGGATCAGCGACGAATGGTCGGTGTTCAGGTTCGGGCAGATGCCGGGGAACACGCAGGACGGCTTGCGGCACGCGGATTCGATTTCCGGGCTCTTGCAGGCGATGCGGTACATGTTGGCGGTTGGGCCGCCAAGGTCGGAGATCACCCCGGTAAAACCCGGGACCTTGTCACGAATTTCTTCGATCTCGCGGATGATCGACTCTTCGGAGCGGTTCTGGATGATCCGCCCTTCGTGCTCGGTGATGGAGCAGAAAGTGCAGCCACCAAAGCAGCCACGCATGATGTTCACCGAGAAGCGGATCATCTCGTAGGCCGGGATTTTCTCCTTGCCATAGACCGGATGCGGGATGCGCTGATAAGGCATGCCGAACACGTAGTCCATTTCCTCGGTGGTCATGGGGATCGGTGGCGGGTTGAACCAGACATCCTGTTCACCGTGCTTCTGCACCAGCGCACGGGCGTTGCCCGGGTTGGTCTCCAGGTGCAGCACGCGGTTGGCGTGGGCATAGAGCACCGGGTCGTTACGCACCTTTTCCATGGACGGCAGGCGGATCACGGTCTTTTCCCGGGTCATCTTCGGGCTGGCCAGGATCTGCACCACCTTGGCTTCGTTCGGATCCTCGACCGGGCCCTTTTCCTGCTCGATGGCGCAGGCGGCGGTGTCCTGGGTGTTGACGTAGGGGTTGATGATCTTGTCGATCTTGCCCGGACGGTCGATGCGGGTGGAGTCCACTTCGTACCAGTCCCTGGGCGTGTCACGACGGATGAACGCGGTGCCGCGCACATCGGTGATGTCTTCGATCTTCTGGCCGTAGGACAGGCGCTGGGCCACCTCGACGATGGCGCGCTCGGCGTTGCCGTAGAGCAGGATGTCGGCGCAGGCATCGATCAGGATCGAGTTGCGCACCCGGTCCTGCCAGTAGTCGTAGTGGGCGATTCGGCGCAGGGAAGCCTCGATGCCACCGAGGATGATCGGCACATGCTTGTAGGCTTCCTTGCAGCGCTGGCTGTACACCAGGCTGGCGCGGTCCGGACGCTTGCCCGCCAGGCCACCCGGGGTGTAGGCATCGTCGGAGCGAACCTTCTTGTCGGCGGTGTAGCGGTTGATCATCGAGTCCATGTTGCCCGCCGCGACACCGAAGAACAGGTTCGGCTCGCCGAGCTTCATGAAGTCGTCCTTGGACTGCCAGTTGGGCTGGGCGATTATCCCTACGCGAAAGCCCTGGGCTTCCAGCAGCCGGCCGATGATCGCCATGCCGAAGGACGGGTGATCGACATAGGCATCACCGGTGACGATGATGATGTCGCAGGAGTCCCAGCCGAGCTGATCCATCTCCTCCCTGCTCATGGGCAGGAACGGTGCTGGCCCGAAACATTCGGCCCAGTACTTTGGATAGTCGAATAACGGCTTGGCTGCTTGCATGTCGATGACCGGTGTTGGCGCAGATAAGGACGCGCTGAATGACAGGGAAATTCGCGGGCGCGGAATATAGCACAAAAAATGACCAATTCCGACTGCGCCAGTCGGAATTCATGGCCAGGGCAATCCGCGACGAATAGACCTGCGCTCTCGCCGCATTCAGCCAGTGCCGCAAGAGACGCGGTTACTCGTCGTCGTCGAAGTTGTAGCTGCCCGGGGCCAGGTTCTCGAAGCGCGTGTACTTGCCGATGAAGGCCAGGCGGATGAAGCCGATGGGACCGTTCCGCTGCTTGCCGATGATGATTTCGGCGATGCCCTTGTGCTCGGTCTCCGGGTGATACACCTCGTCCCGGTACACGAACATGATCACGTCGGCGTCCTGCTCGATCGCTCCGGATTCCCGGAGGTCGGAGTTCACCGGACGCTTGTTGGGACGCTGCTCCAGGGAGCGGTTGAGCTGGGACAGCGCCACCACCGGGCAGTTGAATTCCTTGGCCAGGGCCTTGAGGGAACGGGAGATCTCGGAAATCTCGTTGGTCCGGTTGTCGCCGCTGGAGCCCGGGATCTGCATCAGCTGCAGGTAGTCGATCATGATCAGGCCGATGTCACCGTGCTCACGCACCAGGCGCCGGGTCCGGGCCCGCATTTCCGAAGGGCTGATGCCCGCGGTGTCGTCGATGAACAGCTTGCGATCGTTGAGCAGGTTGACCGCCGAGGTCAGGCGCGGCCAGTCATCGTCTTCCAACTGGCCGGAACGGACTTTGGTCTGGTCGATCCGGCCGAGGGAGGACAGCATACGCATGATCAGCGATTCGCCTGGCATCTCCAGGGAGTACACCAGGACGGCCTTGTCGCTACGCAGCACCGCATTCTCCACCAGGTTCATGGCGAAGGTGGTCTTGCCCATGGATGGACGGCCGGCGACGATGATCAGGTCGGCTGGCTGCAGCCCGCTGGTCTTCTCGTCAAGGTCGGTATAGCCGGTGGACAGGCCGGTAATGGCGTCGGACGTGTTGAACAGCGTATCGATGCGATCGATGGCCTTGGTCAACAGTTCGTTGACACCCACCGGACCGCCGGTCTTGGGCCGCGCTTCGGCGATCTGGAAGATCTGCCGCTCGGCCTCATCGAGGATCTCCTCGGCGGTACGCCCCTCGGGGTTGAACGCGCTGTCGGCGATCTCGTTGCTGATGCCGATCAGCTGGCGCAGGGTCGCCCGCTGGCGAACGATCTGCGCATAGGCCTTGATGTTGGCGACCGACGGGGTGTTCTTCGCCAGTTCGCCCAGATAGCCGAGGCCACCGACCTGGGAGGTCTGGCCTTCCTTGTCCAGTTGCTCGGACAAGGTCACCACGTCGATGGGCAGGTTCTGGTCGGCCAGGCGGGCGATGGCGCGGAAAATCAGGCGGTGGTCATGTCGATAGAAGTCGCCGTCGGAGACCTGATCCAGCACACGCTCCCAGGCGTTGTTGTCCAGCATCAAACCACCGAGCACGGCCTGTTCGGCCTCGATGGAGTGCGGCGGCACCTTCAGGGCAGCGGTTTGCAGATCGTATTGCTCGGGAGCGGAAATATCGTTCATGGCCACTTGGAATTCTAGAGACGGAAATCAGGATCGGCAGAAAGACAAAGGGCACGACCTGTGAACAGGATCGTGCCCGATGTTAACCGTCAGCCACACGAGGTGCCAGACGATTTAGTACTGCTTAAGCAGCCACCACGACAACGCGTACGGTAGCTTCGACTTCAGCGTGCAGGTGCACGGCTACGTCGAACTCGCCCACGTTACGGATGGTGCCGTTCGGCAGACGAACTTCGCTCTTGGCAACTTCAACGCCAGAGGCGGTCAGTGCGTCAGCGATGTCGTGGGTGCCGATCGAACCGAACAGCTTGCCTTCGTCACCAGCGGTGGCAGTGATAGTCACTTCCAGCTCAGCCAGTTGCGCAGCGCGAGTTTCGGCAGAAGCCTTCTTCTCTGCAGCCAGTTTTTCCAGCTCGGCACGACGCGCTTCGAATGCAGCCAGGTTGGCAGCGGTAGCAGCGGTGGCTTTGCCGAAAGGCAGCAGGTAGTTACGGCCGTAACCAGCCTTAACGTTTACCTTATCGCCCAGGTTGCCCAGGTTGGCGATTTTTTCCAGCAGGATCAGTTCCATTTGGTAATAACCTCTTAACTTTTAACCTTCACCGTTCGCAGAACCGTTATCGGCGTCTTTCGGCGCCAAACGACCGCGAAAATCAATCAGGCTGTCGACAATGGCCAGGACCACGAGCAACGGATAGATCAGCTGCATGAACGGCAGCATCGTGATGTACACCCCAACCAGCCAGAACCTGGCTAGTCGCCCTTGCGCCACCAGCCCGTGGATCAGGGCCAGCCCGGCGAAGGCCAGCGGCACACTGCACATCGGCGTCAGCATGGCCAGTTGCGGTCCGAAGCTCGGCCCGACCAGCATGCACGCCAGCAGCAACATCGCTGGCCCAAGGGGGATTCTGATGGCGCGAAACTCGCGACCAAAACCACCCGGGTTATACAACACAGCTTGCCAGTAACGCCCAAGAATCAGGCTCAGCACGCTGATGGCTTGCAGCAAGGCCGCTATCAGTCCGGTCAGGATCGGGGCGATCAGCGTGGCGAGGCGCGCTCGCTCTTCCACCGAAAGCTGCTGGTAGACCTCACCCAAGGCCATCGGCAGGATCTTGATCAGTTCCTGTGACAGCGCTTCGATCTGAGGGCGGAATGCCGCACCCAGGACTCCAGCGAACACCAACCCCATCGCTATGCTGACCAGCAGCACGCGGTTCCAGGATTCGCTTGCGCGTAAAACCAACGCAAGGCTCGAAGACCCCAGCAGCACCAGAAGCGCTCGTGGATCATCGAACGTCAGCCACCAGAGCAACGCCGGCAGCACTCCCAGAGCCAGGACACCAATGGCGCCCTGCAATCCGCGCCGCAGCAGCACAAGGCTTGCAGCGGCAGCACCCAACCAATACAACAACGGCAATGCCGAACAGCCAGCCACTACCAGAGTGGCCTGCACACGACCGCGCATGATGAACTCAGCTAAGGCGCGCATGCATTCAATCCCTTACTACTTGTCGACTGCCCGGTCTCAGCGGCCGTGGCTGTCGGTGTAGGCCAGCAGGGCCAGGAAGCGGGCGCGCTTGATAGCGGTGGCCAGCTGACGCTGATAACGAGCTTTGGTACCGGTGATGCGGCTTGGAACGATTTTGCCGGTCTCGGATACGTAGGCTTTCAGAGTGTTGAGATCTTTGTAATCGATCTCTTTCACGTCTTCAGCGGTGAAGCGGCAGAATTTACGACGACGGAAGAAACGTGCCATGTGATTGGCTCCTCAAAAGATCCGTGGATTACTCGTCAGCGTTATCGCTGTTGTCGCTGTCATTGCTGTCGTCGCCATCGGCGCTGTCAGCATGCTCAGGACGGTCGCGACGCTCACGGCGCTCGCTGCGGTTTTCTTCGGCCTTGAGCATCTCGGATTGGCCAGTGATGGCTTCTTCGCGACGGATGACCAGGTTACGGATCACTGCATCGTTGTAACGGAAGTTGTCTTCCAGCTCAGCCAGGGCTTTACCGGTGCACTCAACGTTCAGCATCACGTAGTGAGCCTTGTGAACATTGTTGATTGCGTAGGCCAGTTGACGACGGCCCCAGTCTTCCAGACGGTGGATCTTGCCGCCGTCTTCTTCGATCAGCTTGGTGTAACGCTCAACCATGCCGCCGACTTGCTCGCTCTGATCCGGGTGGACCAGGAAGATGATTTCGTAATGACGCATGAATGCTCCTTACGGGTTGTAGCCTGCCGCCTGTAAGCGGTCAGACAAGGAGTGAATGACACTTTGTGTGTCTTGCCTGGTCGCAGGCCCCCAAGAAACGAACAAAGGGATACCTGCCGTACGGCAAGGGGCGCAATTGTAGAGAAGGGGAAACAGCGGCGCAAGGAAATTGGTGAATATTTGAACAACAACTGCAAGCCATGGGTCGCGAGCGACAGGCAATAGCACCTGCCGCCCATGACTCGCCGCCTGTTACTTGCGCGCGGCCTTGGCCTTGGCGCCGCGCTGGCGCATGGCTTCGAACAGGCAGACGCCTGTGGCCACGGAGACGTTGAGGCTGCTGACACTACCGGCCATCGGCAAGCGCACCAGATAGTCGCAGTGCTCGCGGGTCAGGCGGCGCATGCCCTTGCCCTCGGCCCCCATGATGATGATGGTCGGCCCGGTCAGGTCCTGATCGTACAGTTCCTGCTCGGCTTCGCCGGCAGTACCGACGATCCACAGGCCACGCTGCTGGAGCTTCTCCAGGGTACGGGCCAGGTTGGTCACCGCCACCAGTGGAATCACTTCTGCAGCGCCACAAGCGACCTTGCGCACGGTTGGCGTCAGGGTCGCCGACTTGTCCTTGGGCACCAGCACCGCCAAGGCCCCCGCAGCATCGGCGGTACGCAGGCAGGCACCGAGGTTATGCGGATCGGTCACGCCATCGAGCACCAGCAACAGCGGTGCACCCTCAGTGCGATCCAGCAGTTCATCGAGCATGGCTTCGCCCCAGACCTGGCTGGGACTGACTTCCGCCACCACGCCCTGGTGCACGCCTTCGACCCAGGCGTCCATCTCACGACGCTCGGCCTGGCCGACCGCAACCCGGTTCTGCCCCGCCAGGTCCAACAGCACCTGGACCCGGGGATCACTGCGGCCTTCGGCCAGCCAGATCTGCTTGACCCGCTTGGGATGGTGACGCAGCAATGCTTCCACGGCATGTACGCCGTAGATTTTTTCCAACTGACTCATGGCTTGGCCTTAGGTTTACGCGCCCCACCGCTCTTTGCGCCGGAGCCTGACTTGGACGGCCCCTTGCGATGCTTGGTGGGCTTGGCAGGCTTGTCGAACGCCGGCTTGCCGGACTTTCCAGCCGCGGGCTTGCCGCCGGCCTTGGCCTCGGCCAGCAACGCCTTCTTCATCTCCCGGCTTTTGCGCACCTCGGCGTTTTTCGCCGCGGCATCGCTGGGACGGTAGGCATCGGAGGCCTTTTCCTTGCTGGAACTGCGCCGAGCGGGTTTGGCCGGAGCGCGCTCCTCGACCACCTTGCTCGCCGGAGCATCGGCCGCGCCGCGCTTCTTGCGGCCAACAGGGGCGCTGAAGGTTTTTTCCGCCATTTCGAAGTCGATCTTGCGCTCGTCCAGGTCGACGCGCATGACCCGCACTTCCACCGTGTCACCCAGGCGGAAGCTGCGACCCGTGCGCTCACCCGCCAAGCGGTGGTGCACAGGGTCGAAATGATAGTAGTCCGCCGGCAGCGCGGTGACGTGCACCAGGCCCTCGACATAGATATCGGTCAGTTCGACGAACAGGCCGAAACCAGTCACGGCGGTGATCACACCTGGGAAGGATTCGCCTACGCGATCCTTCATGAACTCGCACTTGAGCCAGTTCACCACGTCCCGCGTGGCTTCGTCGGCACGCCGCTCGCTCATCGAGCATTGCTCGCCGAGCTGCTCCAGGATGGCTTCGTCGTATGGATAGATACGCGCCTTGGGGATGCTCGTCGCGCCAGCACGACGCACATGCGGCGTCTCCTGCCGGGAGTGGATGACGCTGCGAATGGCCCGATGGGTCAACAGGTCCGGATAGCGACGGATCGGCGAGGTGAAGTGGGTATAGGCTTCGTAATTCAGGCCGAAATGGCCCTGGTTATCGGCGCTGTACACCGCCTGGCTCAACGAGCGCAGCATCACGGTCTGGATCAGGTGGTAGTCCGGGCGATCCTTGATTTTTTCCAGCAGGGCCTGGTAGTCCTTCGGCGTCGGACCTTCCTTGCCCTTGTGCAGGGTCAGGCCAAGCTCGCCGAGGAAGGCCCGCAGTTTTTCCAGGCGCTCCGGCGGCGGGCCATCGTGCACCCGGTACAACGCTGGAATTTCATGCTTCTTGAGGAACTCGGCGGTGGCCACGTTGGCCGCCAGCATGCACTCCTCGATCAGCTTGTGGGCATCGTTGCGCGTAGTCGGCCGGATCTCGGCGATCTTGCGCTCGGAGCCGAAGATGATCCGGGTTTCCTGGGTCTCGAAATCGATGGCGCCACGGGTATGGCGCGCGCCCAGCAACACCTTGTACAGCGCGTAGAGCTGCTTGAGGTGCGGCACCACGTCGGCATATTCGCCGCGCAGTTGCTTGGCTTCGCCGGTCTTGGGGTGCTCGAGCATCGAGCTGACCTTGTTGTAGGTCAGGCGCGCCTTGGAGTGGATCACCGCTTCGTAGAACTGGTAGTCGGTCATTTCGCCGGACTTGGAGATGGTCATTTCACAGACCATGGCCAGGCGATCGACCTTCGGATTCAGCGAGCACAGGCCGTTGGACAACTCCTCAGGCAGCATCGGAATCACGCGCTCGGGGAAGTACACCGAGTTGCCGCGCACCTGGGCCTCGGCATCCAGGGCCGAACCGATCTTCACGTAGCTGGAGACGTCGGCGATCGCCACGTACAGCTTCCAGCCACCGCCGAACAGGCGCAGCTTGCCGGGCTTGGCTTCGCAATAGACCGCATCGTCGAAGTCCCGGGCGTCCTCGCCGTCGATGGTGACGAAGGGCAGGTCTCGCAGGTCGATGCGTTTTTCCTTGTCCTTCTCTTCTACCTCCGGCTTGAGCCGGCCGGCTTCCTTGAGCACGGCCTGGGGCCAGACATGGGGGATATCGTAGGTACGCAGGGCGACATCGATCTCCATGCCCGGCGCCATGTAGTTGCCGACCACTTCGACTACATCGCCTTGCGGCTGGAAGCGCGGAGTTGGCCAATGGGTGATCTTCACCGCGACGAACTGGCCGATCTTGGCATTGGCATTGCGGCCCGGGGTCACCAGCACTTCCTGTTGGATCTTCGGATTGTCCGCGACCACGAAGCCGATCCCGCCTTCTTCGAAGTAGCGACCCACGATGCTTTCATGGGCGCGCGATACCACCTCGACGATCACGCCTTCACGACGACCGCGGCGATCCACGCCGGAAACCCGGGCCAGAGCCCGGTCGCCGTCGAATACCAGGCGCATTTGCGCCGGGCTCATGAACAGGTCTTCGCTGCCGTCGTCCGGCACGAGGAAGCCGAAACCGTCGCGGTGACCGCTGATGCGGCCGAGAATCAGGTCGAGTTTATCCACCGGCGCATAGGTGCCGCGGCGGGTATAGATCAGTTGAGCGTCGCGCTCCATGGCACGCAGGCGGCGGCGCAGGGCTTCGAGCTGGTCTTCGGTGGTCAGACCGAACTCTTCCACCAACTGCTCGCGACTAGCTGGCGAACCCCGGTCAGCCAGATGCTGGAGGATGAGTTCGCGGCTAGGAATAGGGTTTTCGTATTTTTCCGCTTCACGAGCGGCCTCGGGATCGAGGGACTGCCAATCGGCCATTAGATAGATTTCACCTTGTCTATATCCCGGTTAGTTTGGCATACGCGTATTGAAACGGGAAATTTCAGGCTTGGACAAAGCTGGAAAACACCTCGTCACTCCCCTGATACATCCTTCCGTCTACCCCCGGAGCATTTTTTCAAACTTTTTTGAATCCAGGGGTTTACAGCTCAAAACAGCGTCCGTATAGTGCGCGCCATCGACGACGGAGACGTCAGCGATACTGCCCAGATGGTGAAATTGGTAGACACGCCAGCTTCAGGTGCTGGTGGCCGCAAGGCCGTGGAAGTTCGAGTCTTCTTCTGGGCACCAATTCAAAGCTTCAGGATTTTTTTTGAAGTCTCACAAAAACCCGCGAAAGCGGGTTTTTGCGTTTCTGCCCTCCAGTTTTTCCCTCTCTCCACCAGACTCGCCCTCCGCAAAGCGCACATGAGAAACGATATCGTTTATGATTGTTACAAGTTTTTGCAATGCAAGAGTGAGGAAACCTGCGAATGATGTTCAGAAATACCCTCCTACCAACATCCCTTCTGCGTGGCTTGACCATCACTTTGCTGGGATTGACCCTGGCAACCTCAATCACCCAGGCCGCTGAACCCGTTTCCCTGACCCTGTACAACGGCCAGCACAAGGAAGTCGGCGAAGCGGTCGCCAAGGCCTTCGAAGCCAAGACCGGCATTCACGTCAATGTTCGCAAGGGCAGCAGCAACCAGCTGGCCAGCCAGGTAGTCGAAGAAGGCGAGCGCTCCCCCGCCGACGTGATCTATTCCGAAGAATCCCCACCCCTGAACAAACTGGGGGAACAGGGCCTGCTGGCCCAGACCGACACCGCCACCCTGGCCTTACTGCCCAAGGAGTATGTGGCCAGCAACGGTACCTGGATCGGCATCACCGCCCGCGTCCGCGTGGTGGCCTTCAATCCCAAGCTAGTCGCCGAAAAGGACCTGCCCACATCGGTACTGGAATTCTCCCAGCCCCAATGGCAAGGCAAGATCGGCTTCGTCCCCACCAGCGGCGCCTTCCAGGAACAGGCCGTGGCGATCATCAAGCTGCACGGCATGGACGCAGCCGAAGAATGGCTGACCGGGCTACGAGCCTTCGGCAAGGTCTACAGCAACAACATGGTCGCGCTCAAGGCCGTGGAAAACGGCGAAGTGGCCGCGGTCCTGGCAAACAACTACTACTGGTTCGCCCTGCAACGGGAAAGAGGCCAGCTGGACTCCAAGCTGCACTACTTCACCAATGGCGACGCCGGCGGCCTGATCACCGTCTCCAGTGCTGCGGTACTCAAGTCCAGCAAGCATCCCAAGGAAGCCCAGCAATTCCTCGCCTACATAGCCAGCGAAGAAGGCCAGCGCGTCATCACCCAGACCACCGCGGAATATCCGCTGCACAAGGGCATGGAGTCCAACCGCGGTCTCAAGCCCTTCAGCGAGCTGAACCCTCCACGGGTGACACCCGCCGACCTGGGCAATGCCGAACAGGCCCTGGAGCTGGAACGTGATGTCGGCCTGAACTGATGGGCCCTTCGTTTTCCGCAGCACGCGCCCATCGCGCACCGGGGCGCAAGCCCCCTCCTGCCTGGCTGCTACTGCCGGTCCTGCTATTGGTCTGCCTGAGCCTCCTGCCCCTGGGTTATGTGGTGCTCAAGGCCTGGCAAGCCGGCTGGGCAGAAGCCTGGCACCTGCTATGGCGCCCCTACGTATTCCGCCTGCTACGCAACACGCTGTTGCTGATGCTCGGAACGACCGGCGCCTGCGCGATCATCGGCCTGTCCCTGGCCTGGCTGCTAGAGCGCAGCGACCTGCCGGGCCGGAGGATCTGGGGCGTGGTGCTGTGCCTGCCGTTCGCCGTGCCGGCTTTCGTCAGCAGTTTCACCTGGGTATCCCTGAGCGCCAGCTTCGAAGGATTGGGCGGGGCGATCCTGGTGATGACCCTCTCCAAGTACCCGCTGGTATTCCTGCCAGTAGCCGCCACCCTGCGCAATCTCGACCCATCCCTGGAGGAATCCGCGCGCACCCTGGGGCAGGACCGCTGGGGAGTGTTCTTCAAGATCACCCTGCCCCTGCTCTGGCCATCGCTACTGGCCGGATCGCTGCTGATTGCCTTGCACATGCTGGTGGAGTTCGGCGCCCTGTCGATCATGGGCCTGCAGACCTTCACCACGGCGATCTACCAGCAATTCGAGCTGGAATTCAGCAACGCCAACGCGGCGATGCTGTCGGCCGTCCTGCTGCTGTTGTGCCTGGCCCTGCTGTGGCTGGAGCTGCGAGCCCGCGGCAAGGGCCGACACGTACGCATCGGCCAGGGAGTCGCCCGCCATGCCGAACAGGTGCGCCTGGGAGCCTGGAGCCTGCCCGGACAGCTCTATTGCCTGGTACTGGCACTGATCGGCAGCGGCGTTCCCCTGGTAATGCTGGCCTACTGGCTGGCGATAGGTTCATCGGCCGCCTTTCCCATCGCCGCCATCGGTGAAGCCCTGCTTTCATCCCTGGCGCTCTCCCTTGGCGGCGCGGCGCTGTGCCTGCTGCTGGCGGTGCCGGTGGGCCTGTTGGTGGTGCGCTACAAAGGGCGACTGGCGATCTGGGCCGAACGCCTGCCTTACTTGCTGCACGCTTTGCCAGGCCTGGTGATCGCCCTGACCCTGGTGTACTTCGCCTTGCACTATGTGCCGGCGCTGTACCAGACCTCGGCGCTGCTGCTGATCGCCTACGCCTTGCTGTTCCTGCCACTGGCCCAGGCACCGATTCGCACAGCCTTGAACAAGGCAGCACCACAGCTGGAAGAGGCGGCGCGAACCCTGGGAGCTTCGTCGTTCGGGGCCTTTTGCCGGGTCACCCTGCCGATCATCTTCCCGGCACTGGGTGCGGCCTTCGCCCTGGTGTTCCTGGATGCGATGAAGGAACTCACCGCAACCCTGCTACTCAGTCCCACAGGGCTGAACACCTTGGCCACCGCAGTCTGGGCCCATACCTCGAACCTGGAGTTCGCCGCAGCGGCGCCCTATGCGGTGCTGTTGATCCTGGTCTCGGGCCTGCCGGTGTATCTGCTGACGACGCGCATGTACCTGAGCCGCTGAGAACACCCTGCCGGCCAATGGCTCGCCAGAGCCATCAGCCAGTACCGACCTCAGGCGCGAAACTGGCCCAGGCTGGCCTTGAGCTGCGCCGCCAGGCCGTCCAGCACCTTGCCGCTGGCGGTGGTTTCCACCACCGCCTGGGCCGCACGCTCGGCCTGGGCATGAATGGTCTCCACTCGTCCACGCACCGCCTGCGCGCCCTGGGCTTGTTGCGCCGCAGCCTGGGTAGCCAAGCCAATGGCAGCGTGCACCTGCTCCACCGACGACTGCACCGACTGCTGCAATCGAGCGCTGTCGCGCAGCACCAGCAAGCCTTCGCTGGCCTGGCGCCCAGCCTGGCCGATAGCCGCCACCGCTTCGCGCGCACCTTGCTGCAAAGCGCCGATATGGGCCTGGATATCGCCAGTGGAACTCTGGGTCTTGCTGGCCAAGGCCCGCACTTCGTCCGCCACTACCGCAAAACCGCGCCCGGTCTCCCCGGCCCGCGCCGCCTCGATCGCCGCGTTCAGCGCCAGCAGGTTGGTCTGCTCGGCGATGCCATGGATCACCGTCAGCACCACCTCGATCTGCTCGCTCTGCTGGGCCAAGCGCTCGATCACCTTGGCCCCGGTATCCACCTGCCCGGCCAGGGCCTCGATCAAGTTACCGACCTGCTCCGAAGTCCGGGTGGTCTCGTCGGTGGCCTGGCGGATCTCCACCACCTGCTGCAACGCGGCCTGCATGGCCTGGCTTTCCGCCTGGGCCTCGTCAGCCATGTGCGACAGGGCCCGCAGGCTCTCCGCCACCTCGTCGCGCTGGGCCTCGGCCGCCGCATCGGCACCGGCATTACGCAAACTCATCGCACCAATCTCGACGCCAGTGCGCTGCGCCACATCACCCGCCTCACGGACGATCGGCTGCAACTTGTCGACGAAGCGATTCACCGCCGAGGCCATGTCGCCGATCTCATCGTTGCTGTTGAGTGGCACGCGCTTGGTCAGGTCGCCCTCACCGGCCGCCAGGTCATTGAGCGCGGCAATCAGCAGGTGCAGCTTGTTGACCACCCGCCGCCCCAGCACCACCGCCAGCAACAGCAGCAACGCCAGGCCTACCAAGGCCAGGCCTACGCCAATCTGCCAACGCAGGGTGGCCGCCGCCTCTTGCACGGTACTGGCAGTGTTGGCCTGCATCTGGGCCGCCGTGCCCTGGGCCGACTGCAGCCGTGAACGCATCGCCGCCGAACTGTCGGCGGAAGCCCCCTTGAGACTGTCGCCAACGAGTTGGTCGCTGCTCGCGATCAAGGCCGTGAAGCGCTGGTCCAGCGCCGCGATGTCTGCCTCCACGGATGCCGTGGATACCCCCATCAGCACCTTGCCGATCTCCACCCCATTGGGATTGATCGAGGCCTCGATGTAGTAGACCGAAGGATCGTTCTTCGCCGCATCCAGGACCTTGTCCAGGGCCCGATCGCCCTTGCCCTTCTCCAGCAGGGCGCGGTTGATGGGGTTTTCACGGTTCAGGTAGCGAGTCAGGTGCGCACCCGTGGCATCGTCATACACCACGAAGAGCACGCTAGGATTGCGCTGGGCCCGCCGCGCGAACTCGGACAAGGTTGGCACATCGTTGTCCCACATGGCCCGAGGCGCCACCGAGGCCAGCAACTGGGCCATATCGTTGGCGGAATCCTTCAGGTCTTTCTCCAGCGCGTCGCGCAGCTGTACCTGCTCCTCCTTGAGCCGCGACGACAAGCCAGCCGTAAGCCGCTGGCGAGTACTGGCGGACAGGCTCTCCAGGCTGGAGGTGACCTCCTTGCCCGCCTGCTCCAGCTCCCCCGCGAGTTTCTGGCTGTCACCGCCCAGGCGCGAAGCCAGGTTTGCCTCCAGGGCTGTCACCGTGCTCCGGGTCAGGGCAACGGCGACCAGCACTTGCACCAAAAGGGCGATACCGAGAGTAACGAATACAGGCCGTAGTAAACGGCTTTGTAACAGTGAGAGAACGGCCGACACAGGAAATCCCTCTACTTTTGACGCCATTATTCTGATGGCACTCTAGAAGTGGATTTCCCAGCAAGGGTCGTGCCGTGCGGCAGGCAGAAACGACAAAGGGCCCCATTAGGGGCCCTTTGTTTGCTACATCAACAGCTTATCAAGCGAACGGATGGCGCAGTACGATAGTCTCGTTGCGGTCCGGGCCTGTCGAGATAATGTCGATCGGCGCGCCGACCAGCTCTTCGATGCGCTTGATGTAGGCCAGGGCGGCGGCCGGCAGCTCTTCCAGGGTCTTGACGCCCAGGGTCGACTCGCTCCAGCCCGGCATCTGCTCGTACACCGGCTCCAGGCCGATGTAGCTGTCGGCGTCGGTTGGCGCGTCGATGACTGCACCATCCTGGTTCTTGTAGCCAACGCAGATGTTGATGGTTTCCAGGCCGTCCAGTACGTCCAGCTTGGTCAGGCACAGGCCCGAAATGCTGTTGACGTCGATGGCGCGACGCAGGATCACGGCATCGAACCAACCGCAGCGGCGGGCACGGCCAGTGGTGGCGCCGAACTCGTGACCACGCTTGGCCAGGAAGGCACCGACGTCATCGAACAGCTCGGTCGGGAATGGGCCCGAGCCAACACGAGTGGTGTAGGCCTTGGTGATGCCCAGGATGTAGTCGATGTACATCGGACCCACGCCAGAACCGGTGGCAATGCCGCCAGCGGTGGTGTTGGAGCTGGTGACGTACGGATAGGTGCCGTGGTCGATGTCCAGCAGCGAACCCTGGGCGCCTTCGAACATGATGTCCTTGCCGTCGCGACGCAGCTGGTGCAGTTCGGCGGTGACGTCGAGCATCATCGGCTTGAGCTGCTCGGCGTACTCCATGCACTCGTCCAGGGTCTTCTGGAAGTCGATGGCCGGCTCTTTGTAGTAATTGACCAGGACGAAGTTGTGGTAGTCCAGCAACTCGCCCAGCTTGGCGGCGAAACGCTCGCGGTGGAACAGGTCGCCGATGCGCAGGCCGCGGCGAGCCACCTTGTCTTCGTAGGCCGGGCCGATGCCACGACCGGTGGTGCCGATCTTGGCTTCGCCGCGGGCTTTCTCGCGGGCCTGGTCCAGCGCTACGTGGTAGGACAGGATCAGCGGGCAGGACGGGCTGATGCGCAGGCGCTCGCGTACCGGTACGCCTTTTTCTTCCAGCTTGACGATTTCACGCATCAAGGCATCCGGAGCCACCACTACGCCGTTGCCGATCAGGCACTGCACGCCCTCGCGCAGCACGCCGGACGGGATCAGGTGCAGAACGGTCTTCTCACCGTCGATCACCAGGGTATGGCCGGCGTTGTGGCCACCTTGGTAGCGCACTACGGCGGCGGCATGTTCGGTCAGCAGATCAACGATCTTGCCTTTGCCCTCATCACCCCACTGGGTGCCCAGGACTACGACATTCTTACCCATAACATTTGTCCTCATTCGCGCAAACTTGGTGCCGGCGAGAGCCGGCAGGAAAACTCAGGAAACCAGTGGCAATACTTGCCAAATACCATCTTGCTGAACCAATTGCCGGTCGCAGTCCACTTCCGCGGCAGCGGCCAAGGGTTGCCCAGGCAAGGCCTGGACAACGCGCTGGCCTTCGCTGCGCAACTGGCAGACGGTCTGCCAGAGTGCTGCGTCGGTGTTGTCGGGCATCCAGATACCACCCGACGGCAATTCGATCTCGGCACGCCCCAGGGTCACCAGGGTCTTGAGGTCGGTGGAGAAACCGGTAGCCGGCCGGGCACGCCCGAAATCCGCGCCGATGTCATCGTAGCGACCGCCCTGGGCGATGGATTGACCCACGCCAGGGACGAATACCGCGAACACCACGCCAGTGTGGTAGTGATAGCCACGCAGTTCACCAAGATCGAAATACAGCGGCAGATCCGGGAAACGCACCGACAGGCGCTCGGCAATCGTCAGCAGCTCATCCAGGGCCACCAGCACCGGAGTCGGCGCACCGGCCAGGCGACGGCGAGCATCGCTCAGCACTTCACGGCTACCGCACAGGTCCACCAGGGAACGCAGCATCTGCGCCAGGTCCGCCGGCAGCCCTTCGGTCAGGCTGATGACCTCATCGATCGCCTTGCGCTGCAAGGCGTCGAACAATTGTTGCTCCACGGCGCCGGACAGGCCGGCAGCCTGGGCCAGGCCACGGTAGATCCCCACGTGGCCCAGGTCCATGTGCACATCCGGCACTTCGGCCAGCTGCAGCATGGCCAACATCAGGCTGATGACCTCGACGTCGCTGCTTGGGCTGGCGTCGCCGTACAACTCGGCACCCAGCTGGATCGGGCTACGGGAAGTCGACAGGGCCCGCGGCTGGGCATGCAGCACGCTGCCGGCGTAGCACAGGCGGCTCGGCCCTTCACGACGCAGGGTGTGGGCGTCGATACGCGCCACTTGTGGCGTGATGTCGGCACGGAACCCCATTTGCCGGCCCGATTGCGGATCGATGACCTTGAAGGTGCGCAGGTCCAAGTCCTGGCCGGCGCCCGTCAACAGGGATTCCAGGTATTCGATATGGGGAGTGACGACAAACTCGTAACCCCAGCTCTGAAACAGATCCAACACCTGACGACGCGCTACTTCGATGCGCGCCGCTTCCGGCGGCAATACTTCTTCGATGCCATCTGGCAGCAGCCAGCGGTCTACCGTTGCCATTACGCCATTCCCCTATGGTCCGGGCGGCAAGCCTGGGGCCAGCCTTAGAGTGAAGCAGAAAACAGTCGCATCCGACGCGAGCTCAGCCGGACAGGCAGCCAGAAATCGGCTGTACAGACCCTTTTCCTCGAAAAATCTCGCCGGACTCTTGAACGAGCCACGGCCAATCAAACATGCAGACGCAAAAAAGCCGGGAATTTCCCGGCTGCCGCATCATACACCCGTTTTCCCAAAGGATCACCCCGCGAGGCGTTTTAGCCGCCCGGCGGGGTGCCCTTGGGCCAAGGGCGGGTCAAGGCTTGGACTTTTCCAGGTAGTGGAAGAAGTCGCTGCTCGGATCCAAGACCATGACGTCGGATTTGTTCGCGAAGCTTTCACGGTAGGCTCGCAGGCTACGGTAGAACGCGTAGAACTCCTGATCCTGGCCGTAGGCCTTGGCATAGATAGCCGCAGCCTGGGCGTCGCCATCACCGCGCACCTCTTCGGACTCACGATAGGCTTCGGCCAGCAGTACACGGCGCTGACGATCGGCGTCGGCACGGATACCTTCGGCCAGCTCGTTACCCTTGGCGCGATGCTCGCGAGCCTCACGCTCACGCTCGGTGCTCATCCGCTCGAACACGCTGCGGTTCACTTCCTTGGGCAGGTCGATGGCCTTGACCCGGACATCCACGACTTCGATGCCCAGTTCCTTCTCCGCCATCTTGTTCAGCGAGCCGGTGATGTCGGCCATCAGCGCATCGCGCTCACCCGACACCACTTCGTGCAGGGTGCGCTTACCGAACTGGTCGCGCAGGCCCGATTCCAGGCGGCGGGACAGGCGCTCGTCAGCGATCTGCTTGAGACCGGAAGTCGCGGTGTAGAAACGCTCGGCGTCCTTCACCCGCCACTTGGCGTAGGCATCCACCATCACCGCTTTCTTTTCCAGGGTCAGGAAGCGCTGAGTCGGTGCATCCAGGGTCATCAGGCGTGCATCGAACTTACGCACCTGGTTCACGTAGGGCACTTTCACATGCAGGCCAGGCTGGACATCGGCCTGGACCACACGACCGAACTGCAGCAACACCGCGCGCTCGGTCTGAGCCACGATGTAGAAGCTGTTCCAGGCAACCACCGCCACGACTACACCCACGATCAGGGCGATCAGCGATTTATTGCTCATCAGCGACTCTCCCTAGAACGCGTCTGCTGCTGTTGCTGCATATGCTCAACCGCCGCGCGCGCATTCGCTTCATTGCTGGAAGTAGAAGCAGAGCCCGTTACCGAGGAGCCACCGCTACGACCACTGTCGATCATCTTGTCCAACGGCAGGTACAGCAGGTTGTTCTGCCCGCCCTTGCCACCGGTCACCAGCACCTTGCTGGTATTGCTGAAGACTTCCTGCATGGTGTCCAGGTACAGGCGCTGGCGAGTGACCTCTGGCGCCTTGCGGTACTCGGCGACCAGCTTGGTGAAGCGATCGGCCTCACCCTTGGCGCGCGAGACCACCTCGTCGCGGTAACCGTTGGCATCCTCGAGAATGCGCTGGGCCTGGCCGCGAGCTTCAGGAACCACGCCGTTGGCGTAGGTTTCAGCCTGGTTGCGCGAACGCTGCTCATCTTCACGAGCACGGATCACGTCGTCGAAGGCTTCCTGCACTTCACGCGGGGCCGCCGCGCTCTGCACGTTCACCTGGGTCACGGTGATACCGGTGCGATAGTTGTCGAGGAAACGCTGCAGACGCTCCTTGATCTCGCTGGCCATGAGCTCACGACCCTCGGTCAACACCTGGTCCATGGCGGTGGAGCCCACCACATGGCGCAGGGCACTGTCGGTCGCGTGCTGCAGACTGATCTCCGGCTGGTCGACGTTCAGCACGAAGTCCTGCAGGTTACTGATCTTGTACTGCACGGTCAGTGGCACCTCGACGATGTTCTCGTCCTCGGTCAGCATCTGGCCCTGCTTGGTGTAGGCACGCTCACGCGTGACGTTTTCCATGTACTTGCGATCGATCGGCGGGAAATAGATGTTCAGGCCCGGGCCAACGGTCTCGTAATACTTGCCGAAGCGCAGCACCACGGCCTGCTCCTGCTCGTCGACGACGTAGACGGCGCTGTACAGCCATGCCGCCGCCAACACCACAAGACCAATGCCCAGCAAGCCGAAACCACCGCCCTTGCCGGAGCTGGGGCCGTCATCACCACGTTTCTTACCACCACCGAACAACCCATTCAGGCTTTCCTGCAGCTTACGGAAGGCCTCGTCGAGATCTGGCGGGCCCTTGCGATCGCCGTTATTGCGGCGCTTACCGCCCCAAGGGTCCTGATTATTCGAGTTGCCACCCGGCTCATTCCAAGCCATAGCGCTCTCCATCTGATAAAGCAAAGACGCGCCCACGGCGCGCCGGCCAATGCTACAGAATGCCTGCTACAGCGGCACAACCGCATGCCCAGGCTTTTATTGCAAAGTGTGTTGCTCGATGAAGTCCGACGGTTGCCATCCTTCGCGACTGACCAGCCGATTCAACTCGGTACGGGGCAGGCGAACGGCCAGCAAACTGACACCCTCGTCGTCGTGATCTTCTTTCTGCACAGCGTTCAACTGGAAAAACTGTGCTCGCAGTCGAGCAAAACGCTGGGGCAAGCGCAAGGTGCCCACGAACAAATCTTCACCCAAAAGCTCGGCGATGGCCTGCTTGAGCAGGTCAAGCCCTTGCCCGTCACGGGCCGAAAGCCAGACCCGCTGCGGCTTGCCATCGGGATCACGCTGGATCTGCGGCTCAACCCCCTCGAGCAAATCGAGTTTGTTATAGACCTCCAGGATCGGCAAGTCTTGAGCCCCGATCTCCCCCAGCACCACCATGACCTGCTCGATCTGGGCCATGCGTTCAGGCTCATGGGCGTCGATCACATGCAGCAGCAAGTCGGAGTTGCTCGACTCTTCGAGAGTCGCACGGAACGCCTCGACCAGTTTGTGCGGCAAGTGGCGAATGAAGCCCACGGTATCGGCCAGCACGATCGGCCCCAAGTCATCCAGCTCAAGCCGGCGCAAGGTAGGATCCAGGGTGGCGAAAAGCTGGTCTGCCGCGTAGACATCGGACACGGTGACAGCATTGAACAGGGTGGATTTGCCGGCGTTGGTATAACCCACCAGCGATACCGAGGGGATATCGGCCCGTTTGCGGCCGCGACGAGCCTGCTCACGCTGGCTGCGGACCTTTTCCAGGCGCGCCTTGATCTGGCGCAAACGCACTCGCAGCAGGCGTCGGTCGGTTTCCAGCTGGGTTTCGCCCGGACCACGCAGACCGATACCGCCTTTCTGTCGTTCGAGGTGAGTCCAGCCACGAACCAATCGGGTGCTCATGTGCTCAAGCTGGGCCAGTTCGACCTGGAGCTTGCCTTCATGAGTACGGGCTCGTTGAGCGAAGATATCGAGAATCAGCCCCGTGCGGTCGATCACGCGACACTCGAATGCGCGTTCGAGGTTGCGTTCCTGGCTGGGCGTGAGGACGTGATTGAAAATCACCAGGTCTACCTGTTCGGCTTTGACCAGGTCGCGCAATTCCTCGACCTTGCCGCTGCCAACCAGGTATTTGGCGGTTGGCCGATGACGCGGCACGCTGATAAACGCGACGGTCTCGGCGCCGGCCGATACTGCCAGCTCCTGAAACTCCTGCGGATCTTCGCGCGCCTCAGGGTCCTGACCTTCCAAGTGAACGAGGATGGCTCGCTCACCACCACCGTGGCGCTCAAAGAACAAAGGAGACTCCTATCAGGCGTTACCTGGCTCAGCGTCACCCTGTTCGGATTCGGATGCACTAGGCAGGCGAATCGGGCGAACTGGAACCACTGTCGAGATAGCGTGCTTGTACACCATCTGGCTGACGGTGTTTTTCAGCAGGATGACGAATTGGTCGAAGGACTCGATCGTGCCTTGCAGCTTGATGCCGTTGACCAGGTAGATGGAAACCCCAACTTTCTCTTTACGCAATGTATTCAAGTAAGGGTCTTGTAGCGAATGCCCTTTTGACATGTGCCGCACTCCTTTAAGGATCAATAATAAAAACCGGAAAACAGATGGCCAAAGCCGTCACACCCCCAAGGATAGACGGCAATTGCAAGGACTCAGCCCAATATGGAGATCGTCCCTAAGTATTTCAAGGCGCGTGGCAGATTGTCGCAATCCAAGCTGTCCAACCATTGCAGGCCGGACCAGCTGCGTAACCAGGTAAACTGGCGTTTCGCCAATTGGCGCGTGGCGATGATGCCCCGCTCCTGCATTTCGGCGAACGTCAACTTGCCATCCAGGTGATCCCAGACTTGGCGGTAGCCCACTGCACGTATAGACGGCAACCCGGCATGCAGGTCACTTCTCGAACGCAGTGCTACGACCTCATCGATGAATCCCTGTTCCAACATTTGTGTGAATCTTTGTGCAATACGCTGGTGCAGTACCTGGCGATTCGCCGGAGCGATGGCCAGATTGGCGACAGTATAGGGCAATTGGCCGTGTCCCGAAGCGCCTGCTTCGGTACTTTGCGCCAATTGACGCTGACGATGGGCCGTCATCGTCAGGCCACTGGCCCGATAGACTTCCAATGCCCGGGTCAAACGCTGGGGATCATTGGGATGGATTCTCGCCGCAGACTCCGGGTCTACCGCCGCCAACTGGTCGTGCAGCGCCTGCCAACCAAGGCGCGCCGCCTCTTCTTCCAGCTCGGCGCGGATCTGCGGGTCCGCCGGCGGCATATCCGCCAGGCCTTCGAGCAGCGCCTTGTAATACAGCATGGTGCCCCCCACCAGCAGCGGAATCTTGCCCCGAGCGGTTATATCGGCCATCGCCGCCAGGGCATCGGTACGAAAATCCGCCGCCGAATAACTTTCGGCCGGGTCGAGGATATCGATCAGGCGATGGGGAAACTGCGCCAGCAGCTCCTTGGAGGGCTTGGCGGTACCAATATCCATGCCGCGGTAGACCAGCGCCGAGTCGACACTGATCAATTCGCAGGGCAATACCTTGGTCAGCTCGATGGCCAGGTCGGTCTTGCCCGCCGCGGTCGGGCCCATCAGGAAAATCGCGGGAGGAAGCTGGGTCATCAACGGCCGCGCAAAAAGAGTTTGTCCAGATCGTCCAGGCCCATCTGGGTCCAGGTCGGCCGGCCGTGGTTGCACTGGCCGCTGCGCTCGGTGTTTTCCATGTCGCGCAGCAGTGCATTCATTTCCGGGATGGCCAGGCGCCGATTGGCACGCACGGCACCATGGCAGGCCATGGTTCCCAGTAGTTCGTTGAGGTGGGCCTGGATACGATCACTGGTACCGTACTCCATCAGGTCCGCCAGTACGTCCTGCACCAGGCGGTTGGCCTCGGCCTGCTTGAGCAACGCGGGAATCTGCCGGATCGCCAGGCTCTCAGGGCCCAGGCGCTGCAACTCGAAGCCCAGGCGCTGGAACCACTGGGCGTGCTCCTCGGCGCAATCGGCTTCGCGCTGGCTCAATGCCAGCGACTCGGGCACCAACAACGGCTGGCCACTGAGCCCCTCGCTGGCCATGGCCACCTTCAGCCGTTCGTACATGATCCGCTCATGGGCGGCATGCATGTCCACCAGCACCAGGCCAATGGCGTTCTCGGCCAGGATATAGATGCCCTTGAGCTGGGCCAGGGCATACCCCAGGGGAGGAATGTCGCCCTGGCTTTCCGGCAACGCGCCGCTCGCGCTCGGGGCATTTTCCAGCGGCGCATAGAATTCGCGGTAGACCGCCTGGCTCTCCCCGGCATTCACTGGCTGCGCAGGGCGTGGCGTGTACTGATATTGATAACCCGCACCCGCTGCGCTCGAGGAAAACGCCGGACGTTGCTCGCCCTGGGGCTGCTCGAGTACCGGCGAAGCCAGGCGCATCTCGCCCTGGGGCCCGAACTCACCAGCCTGCAGGCCGCTTGGGCGGACCATTTCGGCAGTCGAGGCAGGAGCCGCCAGCTGATCCTCCGGACGCACGTCAGCCAGGGCCCGGTGCAGGGTGCCATACAGAAAGTCGTGGACCATCCGGCCTTCACGAAAGCGTACTTCGTGCTTGGTCGGATGCACGTTGACGTCGACCCCGGTGGGATCGAGCTCTAGGAACAGCACGAAAGTCGGGTGCCGGCCGTTGAACAGCACGTCACGGTAAGCCTGGCGCACCGCATGGGCCACCAGCTTGTCGCGGACCGCGCGGCCGTTGACGAAGAAGTACTGCAGGTCCGCCTGGCTGCGCGAGAAGGTCGGCAAGCCGACCCAACCCCACAGGCGCAGGCCGTTGCGTTCGACTTCGATCGGCAGCGCCTGCTCGAGGAAGCCCGGACCGCAGATGGTGCCCACGCGCCGGGCCCGGGCCATCTCGTCGGCGGCCTCGTGCAGGCTGAAGATGGTCTTGCCATTGTGGCGCAGGTGAAAAGCCACGTCGAAGCGCGCCAGCGCCAGGCGCCGGACGACTTCCTGCAGGTGATCGAACTCGGTCTTCTCGGCCTTGAGGAACTTGCGCCGGGCCGGGGTATTGAAGAACAGGTCGCGCACTTCCACCGAGGTGCCGACCGGATGCGCCGCAGGCTGCACCCGCGGGGTCATGTCGCGGCCTTCAGTCTCCACCTGCCAGGCCTCGCTGGCCTCGGCAGTACGTGAAGTCAGGGTCAGCCGGGCCACCGAACTGATCGACGCCAAGGCCTCGCCGCGAAAACCGAGACTGAGCACGCCTTCGAGATCTTCCAGCTCACGAATCTTGCTGGTGGCGTGGCGCGCCAGGGCCAGCGGCAAGTCGTCAGGGGCGATACCACCGCCGTTATCACGTACCCGCAACAGCTTCACGCCACCTTGCTCGACCTCCACCTCGATCCGCCGGGCGCCGGAGTCGAGGCTGTTTTCCAGCAGTTCCTTGGCCACCGAGGCCGGGCGCTCGACCACCTCGCCGGCGGCGATCTGGTTGGCAAGGCGCGGGCTGAGCAGCTCGATGCGCGAACCGCCGACTACTGACTCACTCATTCCTTGGCCGCCAGTTCAGTACCGGGGATGGTCAGGACCTGCCCCACTTTCAATTCATCGCCCTTGAGGTTGTTGGCACTGCGCAAGGCAGCGGCCGGAACCTGGTAGCGCACCGCGATCATGGCCAGGGTTTCTCCCGGGTTGACCCGGTGGTCACGGGGACCCTGGGCGATCTTTCCGGAATCCCGCAGCCAGGCGATATAGGTGCCTGGGGGCGGATTCTGCTGGAAGAACTGTCGCACGCCGCTGCTGATGGAGCGCGCCAGGGCCTGCTGGTGGCTGGCGGTGGCCAGTTTCGAGGCCTCGTTGGAGTTGGAGATGAAGCCGGTCTCCACCAGGATCGAAGGAATGTCCGGCGACTTGAGCACCATGAACCCGGCCTGTTCCACCCGCTGCTTGTGCAGTGGCGTGACCCGGCCGATGTTGTTCAACACCTTCTGCCCGACGTTCAGGCTGGAGGTCAGGGATGCGGTCATCGAAAGGTCCAGCAGTACCCCGGCCAGCATCCGGTCCTTGTCATCGAGGCTGACGTTGCCGGCACCGCCGATCAAGTCGGAACGGTTTTCGCTATCCGCCAGCCAGCGCGCGGTTTCCGAAGTGGCACCGCGCTCGGACAGGGCGAACACCGAGGCACCGAAAGCCGCCGTGGACGGCGCGGCGTCGGCGTGGATCGAAACGAACAGGTCGGCGCCCTTCTTGCGGGCGATCTCGGTCCGGCCCCGCAGAGGAATGAAGTAGTCGCCGGTACGGGTCAGCTCGGCACGGTAGCCCTTGACGCCGTTGATCTGGCGCTGCAGTTCGCGGGCGATGGACAGCACCACGTCCTTCTCGTGCTGGCCACGGGACCCGGACGCGCCCGGGTCCTCGCCGCCGTGGCCGGCATCGATCACCACGATGATGTCGCGCTTGCCCGCCGGGGCCGGAGGCAGCTTGATCGCCGGTTCTGCCGGCGTGACAGGCACTGCCGGGACGGTAGCCACGGCTGGCGGCGGCGCAGTCGGCGGCGCTGCGTCGGCCGGGTTGTCGAACAGGTCGACCACCAGGCGGTTGCCGTACTGGGCATTGGGGGCCAGGGTGAAGCTCTTCGGCGTGACGGCCTTCTTCAGGTCCACCACTACCCGCAGGTCCGTGGGAGTCCGCTGCGCCGAACGCATGGCAGTGATCGGGGTATTGGCCATGGCGACATTCAGCGAACCACCGAGGGTGGCGCCATTGATATCGATCACCAGGCGATCTGGGGCCGTGAGGGTAAAGACGCTGTGTTGAACCGGGCCGGAGAGGTCGAATACCAATCGCGTGTTATCCGGTGCCCGCCAGAGGCGGACGCTGCGAACCTGTGTAGCGGCCACAGCATCGACGGCCAATGCCGTAAGCAACAGTCCTACGACAGCAACCAACGCGCGAATGCGCATACCTAACCCCATCAATTATTTGAATTCCAACGCCAAAGCGGCACACCAGGACTCGCCTCGCGAGCCTTGGGACAATAGATGTACGCAACGCCCATTGTTTTGCGGGGTAATGGTAATGGTCAGGTCGGGCTTTGGCAAAAAGCCTGCACCGCGCTGGGGCCACTCCAGAAGGCACAGGGCATCGCCTTCGAAATAGTCGCGGATCCCCAGGTACTCCAGTTCCTCCGGATCGACCAGGCGATACAGGTCGAAGTGGAAGGCCCGCACCGCACCGATCTCGTAGGGCTCCACCAGGGTGAAGGTCGGGCTCTTCACCGCGCCGGTGTGCCCCAGGCCGCGGATGATCCCCCGGGACAAGGTAGTCTTGCCAGCCCCCAGGTCCCCTTCGAGAAAGATCACCCCCACGCCACCGGTGATTTGAGCAATGCGTGCACCAAATTCCACCATGGCCTGCTCGTCGGCCAGATAAAGGGTTAACTCAGACACGGTGCTTGCTCCTCCAACAACTGACGAATGGCTGGAATCAGATCACTGGCCGCCAGCCCACGGCCCATTTTTCCTTGCTGCTCGCCGGCACTGGCATGCAGCCAGACCGCCAGACAAGCTGCCTCGAACGCCGGCAGGCCCTGGGCCAGCAACGCGCCGAGCAAACCAGCCAGGACATCGCCCAGGCCGGCCGTAGCCATTGCCGGATGCCCGGCATCGCAGCGGGCCAAACGCCCATCGGGGCTGGCCACCAGGCTGCCCGCACCCTTGAGCACCGCCACCACACCATACTTGCGACTCAAGGCAAGGGCCGCCGCCGGGCGATCGGCCTGGATATCCGCAGTGGCCAGCCCCAGCAGCCGCGCCGCTTCCCCCGGATGCGGGGTCATCACGCTGCCGCTCGGCACCTGCAGGCCACCCTGGGCCAGCAGGTTCAGGGCATCGGCATCCCAGACCTGGGGCAACGGTGCATTGGCCGCCGCCGACAGCAGGCTGCGCCCCCAGGCGCCCTGGCCCAGGCCAGGACCGGCGACCAACACCGTGGCCCGGGCCAGCAGCTCCAGCAACTGGTTGGCCGAGTGCGTACCCAGGGTCATGACCTCGGGCAGCCGGGCGCCGGCTGCCGCCACGTGCTCGCTGCGAGTGGCCAGCGACACCAGGCCCGCACCGCTGCGCAAGGCACTTTCGGCCGCCAGCAGCGCAGCGCCGGCAAAACCCCGGTCGCCACCGATCAACAGCACATGGCCGAACTGGCCCTTATGGGCGTCCATTGGACGGGCAGCCAGGCGCGGCAACTGACCGGCCGTCAGCAGTTGGATGTCTGGCAAGGGGTGTTTTGTCTGCGGCATGCGTCTTCCGGCTCCGATGTCTGGCAGAATTATACGCACCTCAGTAGTCGGTTTCTCTCGCCTCATGTCCGTCATCACCCAGGATCTTCCCGCCCTCGCCCAATCCATCAAGGACTGGGGCCGCGAACTGGGCTTCCAGCAAGTCGGCATCAGCGGCCTGGACCTTGCCGAACACGAAAGCCATCTGGAACGCTGGCTCGCCGCTGGCTACCACGGTGAAATGGAATACATGGGCGCCCACGGCAACAAGCGCTCGCGTCCTGCGGAACTGGTGCCCGGCACCCTGCGCGTGGTTTCGCTGCGCATGGACTACCTGCCCGGCGACACCCAGATGGCCCAGCGCCTGGCCCAGCCGTCCAAGGCCTACGTCTCGCGCTATGCCCTGGGCCGCGACTACCACAAGCTGATCCGCAAGCGCGTGCAGCAACTGGCCGAGCGCATCCAGCAGGTCATCGGGCCCTTCGGCTACCGCGCCTTCGTCGACAGTGCGCCAGTGCTGGAAAAAGCCATTGCCGAACAGGCCGGCCTGGGCTGGATCGGCAAGAACACCCTGGTCCTCAACCGCAAGGCCGGCAGCTACTTCTTCCTCAGCGAACTGTTCGTCGACCTGCCGCTGCCAGTGGACGAGCCCCATGCCAGCGAGCATTGCGGGCGTTGCAGCGCCTGCCTGGATATCTGTCCGACCAACGCCTTCGTCGGCCCCTACCAGCTGGATGCCCGGCGCTGCATTTCCTACCTGACCATCGAGCTGAAGAACGCCATCCCCGAAGAATTGCGCCCGCTGATCGGCAACCGGGTATTTGGCTGCGACGACTGCCAGATCGTCTGCCCCTGGAACCGTTTCGCCCGCACCTCGGGCGAGGGCGACTTCAAGCCCCGGCACAACCTGGACAACGCCGAGCTGGCGGAGCTGTTCCTGTGGGATGAAGAGCAGTTTCTCAGCAGCACCGAAGGCTCACCGCTGCGGCGCGCCGGCTACGAGCGCTGGTTGCGCAACCTCGCGGTGGGCCTGGGCAACGCGCCATCCACCATTCCAGTACTGGAGGCCCTCAAGGCCCGCCAGGACTACCCGTCGGAGTTGGTGCGCGAACATGTGCAGTGGGCCCTGGCCCAGCATGCCAGCCGTCAATGCTCGTCGTTGTAGACGAACTTGGGCATTTCCCAGTGAAAGCGAATCGCCAGCAAGCGCAGCAGGAAGCCGCCGAACAACGTGATCAGGATCGACTGTTCGCTAGGTAGTTGCAGATAGATGCACAGCATGTAGCACCAGGCAGCGGCGAAGGACACGCTGGCGTACAGCTCACGACGGAAAATCAGCGGAATATCGTTGCAGAAGATATCCCGGAGAATGCCGCCGAAGACCCCGGTGATCACCCCGCTGACCGAAGCCACCAGCATGCCGTGGCCCATCTCCAGGGCCGTCATGCAGCCGATCAGGGTGAAGGCCACCAGGCCGACCGCATCGAGCACCAAAAACAGCGAGCGCAGGTGGCGCATCAACGGGGCGATGAAGATCGTCACCAGGGCCGCCACCGATGTCAGCACCAGGTACTCGGGATGCTTGACCCAAGTTAGTGGGTAGTGCCCGAGCAGCACATCGCGTACCGAACCGCCGCCCAGGGCGGTGACGCAGGCGATCAGCACCACGCCGAACCAGTCCATGCCGCGACGTCCGGCAGAAAGGGCGCCAGTCATGGCTTCGGCGGTAATGGCGATCAGATAAAGCATCAGCAACATGTTGGCGGTCCCTTCAAGAAGGCGCGCAGTCTACTCAGTTGGCGCGGGCACCAAAAGAGGGCGGCAGCGGGCGCGAGGCAGCCCGCCCGCTCGCCTGCATGTTCAGAGCTTGATGAAGTGCTTGCGGTAGTGCTGCAGCTCGGCGATGGATTCGCGGATGTCATCCAGGGCCAGGTGAGTGCTGCCCTTCTTGAAGCTGTCGCGTACCTCGGGTGCCCAGCGGGCAGCCAGTTCCTTGAGGGTCGAGACGTCGAGGTTGCGGTAGTGGAAATAGCTTTCCAGGCTCTTCATGTGGCGATAGAGGAAGCGCCGGTCCTGGCAGATGCTGTTGCCACAGATCGGCGACTTGCCCTTGGGCACCCATTGCTCCAGGAAGGCGATGGTCTGGGCTTCGGCCTCGGCCATGTCGATGCGGCTTTCACGCACCCGCTGGGTCAGGCCGGAATTGCCGTGCTGGCGAGTGTTCCACTCATCCATGCCGGCAAGGATCTCGTCGCTCTGGTGGATGGCGATGACCGGTCCTTCAGCCAAGGTGTTCAGGTTGCTATCGGTGACGATGGTCGCCATCTCGATGATGACGTCGGTGTCGGGGTTCAGACCGGTCATTTCCAGATCGATCCAAATCAGGTTCTGCGGGTTCTGCATGGGTGGGCTCCTCGGCGTAGTTGCGCAGTTTAGCCTAGAGGGCCTGCCCGGCGTGCTAAACTCGCCGCCGTTTTACCCAATCGCCGTAATTATCGACACGGAACATCAATGGCCAAACGCCAGCTCAATCGTCGCCAGAACTGGCGCATCGAAAAGATCCAGGGTGAGCGCGCAGCCCGCGCCGCCAAACGCGAGTCCTCCGTCATGGAGGCGCTGGAAGGGGGCGACCTGGGTCCGGAACAGACCGGCCTGGTGATCGCCCACTTCGGCGTCCAGGTCGAAGTCGAGGCCCGCGAAGGCGAACTGGCCGGCCAGGTGTTTCGCTGCCACTTGCGGGCCAACCTGCCAGCGCTGGTGACCGGCGACCAGGTGGTCTGGCGCGCCGGCAACCAGGGCATCGGGGTGATCGTCGCCCAACTGCCCCGCAGCACCGAGCTCTGCCGCCCCGACAGCCGTGGCCAGCTCAAGCCGGTAGCGGCCAACGTCGACATGATCGTGATCGTCTTCGCGCCCATGCCAGAACCCCATGCCAACCTAATCGACCGTTACCTGGTGGCCGCCGAGCACGCCGGGATCCGCCCCTTGCTGCTGCTGAACAAGGCCGACCTGATCGACGAGCAGAACGCCCCGGCGCTCAACGCCCTGCTGGCGGTCTATCGCCAGCTGGGCTATCCGCTGCTGGAAGTCTCGGCCCATCACGGCGACGGCATGGAGCAACTACAAGCGCTGCTCGATGGTCGCATCAGCGTGTTCGTCGGCCAGTCGGGGGTGGGCAAGTCGTCCCTGGTCAACAGCCTGCTGCCGGACGTCTTCACCCGGGTCGGCCCGCTGTCGGAGTTTTCCGGACAGGGCACCCACACCACCACCACCGCCCGGTTGTTCCACTTCCCCGGTGGCGGCGAACTGATCGACTCCCCCGGTATTCGTGAGTTCGGCCTGGGCCACGTCAGCCGCGCCGACGTCGAGGCGGGTTTCATCGAGTTCAACGACCTGCTGGGCACCTGCCGCTTCCGTGACTGCAAGCACGACCGCGAGCCCGGCTGCGCCCTGCTCAAGGCCCTGGAAGATGGCCGCATCCAGCAACAGCGGATGAACAGCTACCGCTCGATCATCGCCAGCCTGCCCGACGACAGCTACTGACCCTGCCCCACGCAGAAACCACAAGGCCGCGATGATCGCGGCCTTGTGGTTTTTACCTGGCAGTCCCCAGTGTCACCGGGGCGCCGCTGCCGGCGCCACAGGTGCAGGTGCAGGTGCAGGTGCAGGAGCCTGGCCCGCTGCGCCCTGCTCATCCATCTTCAGCACGCCGTCTTCGAAGATGTTCAGGCGCTGGCGCACTTCGTGGGCCGGCAGTGGCTCGCTGCCCGGCGGCAAGGCGTGCGGATCGGCCGCTGCAGCCGGTACTTCGCCAGGGGCTCCAGTGCCCTGGGTCGGCGCCGGAGCCTTCTGGTCGCCCTGTTCGCCCTCGATGGCGCGCTGGGCGCGCTTGGTCAGCACCACGATGTCGATACGCCGGTTGACCGGATTGAACGGATCCTTGCGATCGAACAGCGCCGAAGAAGCAAAACCCACTACCCGCGCCACTTGCGGATCAGGATAACCACCGGCCACCAGTGCTCGACGAGCGGCGTTGGCACGGTTGGCCGACAGCTCCCAGTTGCCAAACTCGCCGCTGCCCGAATAAGGCGTGGCATCGGTATGGCCGCTGATGCTGATCTTGTTCGGCACCGCCTTGATGGTGTCGGCCATGGCCAGCAGGATGTCTTCGAAATACGGCTTCAGGCGGGCACTGCCGGAGTCGAACATCGGCCGGTTCTCGGCGTCCATGATCTGGATGCGCAAGCCGTCAGGCGTGATCTCGAAAAGAATCTGGTCCTTGAACTTCTGCAGTTGGGGGTTTTCCTCGACCTTGTTCTGCAGCTCCTGCAGCAGCAGTTCGAGACGCTCGCGCTCGACCTGCTCGGCCATGCCCTCCACCTGCTCGGAGTCCACCGTGACCTTGTCCGGCTGTGGCTGGGACTGGATCTCGGGATTCAGGGTGTTTTCCGGCGCCAGTTCCGGCGAGCCGCCCAGGTCGATGATGTAGGGCGTACCGCTTTCGGAAAAGCCGATCGGGTCCTTGAAGTAACCGGCGATGGCGATCTTCTGTTCCGGGGTGGCCGTGGACAACAGCCACAGCACCAGGAAGAACGCCATCATCGCCGTGGCGAAGTCGGCGAAGGCGATTTTCCAGGCGCCCCCGTGATGACCGCCAGCGAAGCGCTTGACGCGCTTGATGATAATCGGCTGATTGTTTTCCATGACTTAGCGACCGCGAACCGCTTGTTCCAGCTCGGCGAAGCTCGGACGGTGCGCCGGGTACAGGACCTTGCGCCCGAACTCCACCGCCAGCGAAGGCGGCATGCCGGAAGCGGAGGCCACCAGGGATGCCTTGATGGCTTCGTAGACGTTCAGCTCTTCCTTGGCATCGTGGGCCAGGGAATGGGCCAGCGGGCCGAAGAAACCATAGGCCGCCAGAATACCGAAGAAGGTACCTACCAGCGCCGCACCCACGTGCAGGCCGATGGACTTCTGGTCACCGTCGCCCAGGGACGCCATGGTCACCACGATACCCAGTACCGCCGCGACGATACCGAAACCGGGCATGCCGTCGGCGATGCCGGTCACCGCATGGGAGGGGTGCTCGAGTTCTTCCTTGAGGCTGAACAGCTCCATGTCGAACAGGCCTTCGAGCTCGTGGGGAGCCATGTTGCCGGAGGACATGATGCGCAGGTAATCACAGATGTAGGCGGTCATGCGCTCGTCTTTGAGCACCGCCGGGTACTTGGCGAAGATCGGGCTGGCTGCCGCGTCCTCGATGTCGCCCTCGATGGCCATCATGCCTTCGCGGCGGCTCTTGTTGAGGATCTCGTAGATCAGGCCCAGCACTTCCAGGTAGAAGGTATGGGTGAAACGCGAGCTGAACATCCCCAGGGATTTCTTGACGACGTGCATCGTCATGTAGCCGGGGTTGGCCTGGAGGAATGCACCAAAGGCCGCACCACCGATGATCAATACCTCGAAAGGCTGGATCAGCGCTGCGATCTTGCCATGGGAAAGCACGTATCCGCCGAGCACGCTAGCGAATACGACGATGATGCCGATGATTTTAGCCATAGATAGGAGAGTACTTATGAGTCGGGTTCAAGGTCATATTCGGAAGTTCTTAAAACTCTTCTTCTACTTATCGGCAAAACTGCGCCAGACTATAGCCAGTTAAGGTGAAAAGCCAGTTTGGCCCGCTCAGGGCGTGTTCACAGCAGACGATGATTGCGCCCGACCATGTCCAATGAAACCAGCACCCCGCACTCTGCCCCCAGCTCTCTAGAGGCCTGGGTCAAGCTTCTCTGCGCCGTGCGCCTGCCGGTGCCGCAAGCCAGCCATGACCGGGTCTGCAAGGCCATCGCCAACAACCGCAGTTCGCTGCGGGAAATCGCCGACCTGATGCAGAATAGCCCGGCATTGGCCCTCAGCGTGATCCGCGAGGCCAACCGGCACACCCATGGCAGCATGAGCGAGCCGGCGGAGAACCTGGAGATCGCGGTCAACCGCCTGGGCCTCAAGCGTACCCAGGAACTGCTGGAACAACTGCCGACCCTGCCCGAAGAGCAAATTCCCCAGGCCTTGCGGCAATTGCAGCTGATCAGCCAGCACGCCACCCAACAAGCCAACGGTTTCTTTGCCGGGCGCCTGGCCCGCTTGTGGCAGGACATCCACTGGGGCAGCCTGCTGTTCCTCTCGCCTCTATGGGCCATCGCCTTGAGCTACCCCAAGCTGATGGAAGAGTGGGAGCTGCGGGTCATCTATAAGCACGAGCCAGCGCGCAAGGTTGAACTGCAATTGTTCGGCGTACGCCTGATGGAGGTCTGCCAAGCCCTGGTTCAAGCCTGGCACCTGCCAATCTGGGTGCAACAGGGCTACCGCCTGCTGACCAGCGAGCAACACCTGCTGGCCAAGGTCATGCTGATCGCCCGCGACAGCGATAACCCGCTGCGCCAGCAACAGCGCCTGGACGACGACCCGGAGCTGCGGCGCTGGCTGAACCAGCCGGCCAACTGCGTCCTGCTGGCCAACGGCATGGCCCTGGCGGCGCAATTTTCCTGGAACAACCCCCACGGCCAACGCTGGCAGAACCTCACCGCCCTGTACCTGCAGATACCGGTCGCCGAGGTCCAGCAACAGTTGCACCAACAAGCCGCCAACAGCGCCCGCAACGACAGCCAGCCCGATCTCTGGCACCCGGCCCAGGCCCTGCTCTGGCCCTGGAACGTGCGCCGCCTGCACAACGGCGAGCTGCCGGCACCTGCGCCAACGCCCCTGGAACTGGCCAAGTGGCGCCAGCTGTGCAGCGAGCTGCTGCTCGAACCGAGTCCCTTCACCAATGCCGTGCACCTCACCGGGTTTGCCCGGGATGCCCTGGCGGCATGTGGCATGCGGCGGATCATGCTGCTGATGGTCGATCGCAGCCACAGCCAGTTGCGAGTGCAACAGTTGCATGGCCTGCCCAGGGAAGCCGCCGGGCTGAGCCTGCAAGCCAAGCAAAACCCGCTGCTACAGCGCTTGCTGGAGAAATCCGCGCAGATCCGCCTGACCCCGGACAACTATCGGCAATTCGCTCCCCACCTGCCCGGGGCCCTGCGCCAGTTGTTCCGTGGCGAGCACCTGCTGATCCGCTCGCTGTCCTGCAATGGTCGGGTTCTACTGCTGGCGATCGCCGACCAGGACGGCGTGCCCTTCGCCGAAACCAGCGTCCAGGCCTTCGGCAAGACCGCCCAGTGCATCGAGAAGGCCTTGCACAGCTTTACCAACCGCAGCCAGTAACGCTTGCGCTACAATTCCACCCTTTGTGCCCTGGGGACCTGACATGTCTGATTTTTCCGGCTTGCCGCTGGTCATCGAACCCGGCGACCTGCTCGCCCGCCTCGACGCCCGCGAACTGATCCTGGTCGACCTGACCAGCGCCGCCCGCTACAGCACCGGGCATATTCCCGGGGCACGCTTCGTCGACCCCAAGCGTACCCAGCTCGGCCAGGCGCCAGCCCCGGGACTGCTGCCACCCAAGGCCGCCCTCGAGGCGCTGTTCGGTGAACTCGGACACAACCCCGACGCGGTCTACGTGGTGTATGACGATGAAGGCGGCGGCTGGGCCGGACGCTTCATCTGGCTGCTGGATGTGATCGGCCACCGCCACTATCACTACGTCGATGGCGGCCTGCCGGCCTGGCTGGCGCAAGGCCTGCCGGTATCCACCGAGGTACCGGAAATAGTCGGCGGCCCGGTGCCCCTGACCCTGCACGACGAACCTACCGCCACCCGCGAATACCTGCAGAGCCGCCTCGGCGCTGCCGACCTGGCCATCTGGGACGCCCGCGGCCCGCTGGAGTATTCGGGCGAGAAGGTCCTGGCCGCCAAGGGCGGGCATATTCCCGGCGCAGTGAATTTCGAATGGACCGCCGGCATGGACCAGGCCCGCCACCTGCGCATCCGCCGTGACATGCCGCAGATCCTCGAGAGCCTGGGCATCAGCAAAGACAAAGAAGTGATCACCCACTGCCAGACCCACCACCGCTCCGGCTTCACCTACCTGGTGGCCAAGGCGCTGGGCTATCCACGGGTCAAAGGCTACGCCGGCTCGTGGGGCGAATGGGGCAATCATCCCGATACGCCCGTAGAGATTTAAGGTTTTTTAAGGACACCCAATGAAAAAGCGTTTGTTCATCATCAGCCAGTACCTGCTGCCTCACCACCTGCTGTCGCGCCTGGCCGGCTGCATCGCCGAGTGCCGCGTGCGCTGGTTCAAGAATGCCTTCACCAGCTGGTTCGCCAAGCAGTACCAGGTAGACATGTCCGAGGCCCAGGTCGAGGACGTGACCGCCTACGAGCACTTCAACGCTTTCTTCACCCGCGCCCTGAAAGACGGCGCACGGCCGCTGGACCCGACTCCAGGCGCGGTGCTGAGCCCCGCCGACGGCGCCGTCAGCCAGCTCGGGCCGATCGAACATGGCCGGGTATTCCAGGCCAAGGGCCACAGCTACAGCGTCCTGGAGCTGCTGGGCGGTGATCCGACCCTGGCTGCGCCGTTCATGGGCGGCGACTTCGCCACCATCTATCTGTCCCCCAAGGACTACCATCGCGTGCACATGCCGCTGGCCGGCACCCTGCGGGAAATGGTCTACGTCCCCGGACGGATCTTCTCGGTCAACCAGACCACCGCGGAAAACGTCCCCGAGCTGTTCGCCCGCAACGAGCGTGTGGTGTGCATCTTCGACACCGAGCGCGGCCCCATGGCCCTGGTGCTGGTGGGCGCGATGATCGTCGCCTCGATCGAAACCGTCTGGGCCGGCCTGGTGACGCCACCCAAACGCGAGCTCAAGACCGTGCGCTACGACGAGGCCGCCCGCGCTCCGATCCACCTGGAGAAAGGCGCCGAGATGGGCCGCTTCAAGCTGGGCTCCACCGCCATCGTGCTGTTCGGCCCAGACCAGGTGCAGTGGGCCGAAGGGCTGGCGGCCGGTTCGCCAGTCCGCATGGGCCAAGGCCTGGGCGCGCCCAAGGCTTGATGCCTGGCTGACACCGCAAACAAAAAACGCCGCTGATCAGCGGCGTTTTTCATGTGCGAAGACTCGTTCCCGATCAAGGCTGCCCGTCACGATCGCGCAAGCCCAACAGGTACAGCACGCCGTCCAGGCCCAGGGTCGAGATCGCCTGCTTGGCCGACTGCTTGACCAGCGGCTTGGCGCGGAACGCCACGCCCAGGCCGGCGATACCCAACATCGGCAGGTCGTTGGCACCGTCGCCGACCGCGATGGTCTGCTCCAGGCGCAAGCCTTCCTTCTGGGCCAGTTCACGCAGCAGGTCGGCCTTGCGCTGTGCATCGACGATCGGCTCCACCGCCACGCCGGTGACCTTGCCATCCACCACTTCCAGCTCGTTGGCGAACACGTAGTCGATGCCCAGCTTGGCTTGCAGCTGCTTGGCGAAATAGGTGAAGCCACCGGACAGGATCGCGGTCTTGTAGCCCAGGCGCTTGAGTTCGGCGAACAGGGTCTCGGCGCCCTCGGTCAGGCGCAGGGAGGCGCCGATGGAGTCCAGCACGCTGACGTCCAGCCCCTTGAGCAGGGCCAGGCGCTCCTTGAAGCTGGCGCGAAAATCCAGCTCGCCGGCCATGGCTCGCTCGGTGATTTGCGCGACCCGATCGCCGACCCCGGCGGCCTTGGCCAACTCGTCGATGACCTCGGCCTCGATCAGCGTCGAGTCCATGTCGAACACCGCCAGGCGCCGGTTACGGCGGAACAGCGAGTCTTCCTGGAAGGCGATGTCGACGTTCAACTCCTGGGCCACGCTGAGGAATTCGGCCCGCAGCGCCTGGGGATCGGCAGCTTCGCCGCGCACCGAGAACTCGATGCAGCCCTTGCCCTGGTCGGCGGGCATATCCAGGGGCATGCGCCCGGACAGGCGATCGATATGGTCGATGTTCAAGCCGTACTTGGCAGTGATCGAACTCACCCGCTGCAACTGCTCGGCGGTGACCTTGCGGGTCAGCAGGGTGACGATGTGGCGCTGCTTGCCCTGCCCTGCCACCCACTGCTGGTAATCCTCCTCGGAGACCGGGGTGAAGCGCACCTGCTGGTCGAGCTTGTAGGCGGTGAACAGGATGTCCTTGAGCACCGAGGAGCTGCGCTCGTCATCCGGGATCTCGACCAGGATGCCGAACGACAAGGCGTCGTGGATCACCGCCTGACCGATGTCAAGAATGTTCACACCACCCTGGGCCAGGACGCCGGTAATGGCCGCAGTCAGACCGGGGCGATCTTCGCCGGTGATGTTTATCAGGACAATTTCGCGCAAGGCGCACCCCCGAGGTGGAAAAAAAGCGCATTCTACCCACTTTCGCTGACCATCGGGCACAGCCAGCGCTTTGCCGGCCTAGGGCCTCTCGCTATACTGCGCGTCAACTTCACGGACTAAAGAGCCGAGCTCAGTGAACCGGCCCACGCCAGTTAAAAACGATAACTTCTTCTTGCTGATCTTCCGTGCACTGCGCCACCGCCGTGTACCGATTGCATTGCGTATTGCCAGCCATAACGTGATCCTGGTCGCCCTGGCCCTGGTGATCTATGCCGGCGTGATGGGCCTGCAGTTCAAGCAAGCCATGCATGAGCAGGCGGACGCCCTGGGCCAGAGCCTGACCACCCAGACCGCCACCTCGGCCACCGAGCTGCTGGTGTCCAACGACATCCTCAGCCTCAATGTCTTGCTCAACAACCTGACCAAGAATCCGCTGGTGGCCCACGCGGCGATCTACAGCGTCGACAACCGCATCCTCGCCGAGGCCGGCCAACGGCCCAAGAGCAGCCTGCTGGGCGAAACCGAGGGTGTGTACCAGACCAAGATCACCTTCCAGGATGTCACCGCCGGCAACCTGCGGATCAGCCTGGACATGGCCCAGTTCCAGCAGCCGATGACCATCAGCCTGCAGAGCATGGGCATCCTCAGTGCCATCCTGCTGGCACTGGCGCTCGCCCTGAGCCTGCGCCTGGGTCGCCATATCTCCACCCCGCTGCTGCAGCTGCGGGTCTGGCTGCGGGACCTGGACGAACATACCCCGGCGATCCAGCGCCAGGACGAAATCGGCGACCTGGCGCGCCAGCTGCATGCCCGCCTGGCCCCGGAAATCCCCGAGCCCGAGCCACAGCCCGAACCGCAAGAACAGGACGAGGAAGAAGACGCCCCGGCTTTCGAGATCCGCAACCTGCGCGATCCGAGCTTCGATGAAAGCGCCCCGGTGGCCGGCTTGAAACCAGCGCCACGGCACCTGGTCAGTGCCGAGGAAGACGAACTGGACGAAGAAGACCCGTTCGCCGACCTGCGCGATCATTCCTCGCCCTCGGCGCCACTGGCCAAGCCCCAGGCGCAGCCCGAGGTCCCCGCCGAACCCCAGCACAGCGCCGTGCTGGCGGTGCAACTGGGCGCCCAGGAACAGCTGCGGCGCCTGCCCCGGGCGCGCCTGACGGAATTGCTCGAACGCTATCGTGATTGCCTCGACCAGGCGGCCTCGTTGTACCAGAGCGAGCTGCACACCCTGAACGATGGCAGCACGCTGATGCTGTTCCACAGCGAAGACAGCGGCGATGACTACCTGACCAACGCCATCTGCTGCGGCGAGCTCTTGCGCGCCCTGGGCCACGCCCTGCAGATCGAAGTGGCGGACAGCGGCATCACCCTGCAACTGCAGCTGGGCCTGACCCTGGGCGAAGGGCTGTTCGGCCTGAGCCAGATCGACCTGCTGCTGACCGAAACCGCCCAGGACGCCCTGGCACTGTCCCAGCACAGCCGCAACCTGCTGCTGGTGGAACGCAAGGTCAACGACGATGTGCTGCTGCGCCAACGGGCCCGTATCCGCCCGATCGCCAGCCCGGAAGGTGCCTGCTGCGTCGAGCGCCTGATGGAACCCTACCCGTCGATGCTGGAACGCCAGCTGGCGCGCATGCACGAGACCCGGGCCAAGCTGTAACGCCTGCCCTGTTCAACGAAGCGTGCCCGATGCGTGATCCCGATCAGTTAAGCCAGGCGATCCCTGCAGGAGCAGCCAGTCGACGCTCGATTGCTCGCAATGCTCGTTAACGGTCGCACGTGTCGACCGGATACACGCAGCGCCCTGCAGTCATCGCGGGCAAGCCTCGCGCCTACAGTCTCCTTAGCTGATCGGCTTAGCCCTGCACAGGCTTTTTGTGCCTGCACCCCAGAAACCACAAGGCCCGCCAATGGCGGGCCTTGTCTTGCTGCGGATCACATCAGAACCGGAACACTTCCATATCCGTACGGATCGGCGTGGCCATCGGCATCTTCGGCCGCTTTTCCGGCTCAGCCGGCTTGGGCGCCGGCGCCGCTGGCGCCTTGCGCGGCACCTCGGCTACCGCAGGCTGGTTGGCCAGGGGCTTGAGGGCACCGGACAGCTGTTCGGCCAGGCGCTGCAACAGCACGCCTTGCGCCTGCACCTGGGACGCGGTGGTCCCCGCATGCTGTTCCTGCAGGTGAACGATGCGGTTGTCGCGTACCTGGCCGCGACGGTCGATCAGGCGCCACTGGGCATCCAGTACCGCCGGCTGGGTCTTGCCGGAGTCCAGGCGGGTGATCGACAGCAGGACCTGCACATCCGGAGTGAAGCCGTTGGTGGCCGGGGCCAGCACCACTCGCTGGCTGTCCAGGTGGCCGGCTACCTGGCGCAGCAGCAACTGGTCGATATCCGAAGAGAGACTGCCGGCCCAACGGCCGTCGGTCGCGGCCTGCAGGCTGCCATCATCCTGGCGCTGCAGCAGGGTTTCACGTTGCAGGTAATCGGCAATCAGCACCGGACCCAGCAATACCGACATGCCGGTGCTGGCCGGCTGGGCTGGACTTCCGCTGTCCAGCTGATACAGCGACACCGGTTGGTGAACGCTGCAACCCGCCAGGCCGAGAACGCCCGCGAGCAGGAAAATAAAAGGAAGGCGCAGAACAGTCATCATCCCATCCAGGTGGCGGCCACCAGGCCAGCCACAGTGAAAATACTCAAAAAAACAGAATAACGCCGGACCAGGCCGGCGTTTGAAAGCGCATATCATCCGTGAATATGCGCCATGACTCCAGTGTTCCAACAACGATCGACCAGTTAAATGGCTGATCGCGCCTCTCAACTGAGAGGCTCTACCAACAATGCATCCACTCGCTGGAAACCCCGTGGCAGCTTGTTGCCGCGGCGCCCGCGCTCGCCCTTGTAGTGCTCCAGGTCGTCGGCCTTGAGCGACAGGGTGCGCTTGCCCGCCTGCAGCACCAGGGTCGCGCCTTCCGGCAGCACCGCGATGTCGGTCACATACTCCTCGCGACTGGCGACCCGCTCACCGGGAATACCGATGATCTTGTTGCCCTTGCCCTTGCCCAGCTGCGGCAGGTCGCTGATCTTGAACACCAGCAGGCGACCCTCGGTGGTCACCGAAGCCAGCCAGTTCTGCTCGCGATCGGCCACCGGCCTTGGCGCCAGGACCTTGGCATTGTTCGGCAGGCTCAGCAGCGCCTTGCCCGCCTTGTTCTTGGCCTGCAAGTCCTCGCCCTTGACCACGAAGCCATAACCGGCATCGGAAGCGATCACATACAACGCCTCATCGTCCGGCAGCAGCACGCACTCGAAAGTCGCGCCTGGCGGCGGCGTCAACCGGCCCGTCAGCGGCTCGCCCTGGCCACGGGCCGATGGCAGCGTGTGGGCCGCCACCGAATAACTGCGGCCGGTGGAGTCGATGAACACCGCGAACTGGTTGGAGCGCCCGGCCGCAGCGGTCTTGTAGCCATCGCCGGCCTTGTAGGACAGGCCAGTAGCGTCGATATCATGCCCCTTGGCGCAGCGGACCCAGCCTTTTTCCGACAGAACGATAGTCACCGGCTCGGTCGGCATCAGCTCGTTTTCCGACAGGGCCTTGGCTTCGGCACGCTCGACGATCGGCGAACGGCGGTCGTCGCCATAGGTCTCGGCATCCTGCAGCAGCTCGGTGCGCACCAGCTTCTTGAGCTTGGCCTCGCTGTTGAGCAGCGCCAGCAGCTTGGCCTGTTCCTTGAGCAGTTCGTCCTGCTCGGCCCGCAGCTTCATCTCTTCCAGTCGCGCCAGTTGCCGCAGGCGGGTGTCGAGGATGTAGTCGGCCTGGATCTCGCTGAGGGCGAAACGCTCGATCAGCCTGGCCCGTGGCTGGTCCTCGGTACGGATGATGTGGATCACTTCATCCAGGTTGAGGTAGGCAATCAGCAAGCCGTCCAACAGGTGCAGGCGGCGCTCGACCTTGTCCAGGCGGAACTGCAAGCGGCGGCGCACGGTGGCGACCCGGAATTCCAGCCATTCCACCAGCAGCGCGCGCAGGTTCTTCAGTTGCGGCTTGCCGTCCAGGCCGATGATGTTGACGTTGACCCGATAGGTGGATTCCAGATCGGTGGTGGCGAACAAGTGCTGCATCAGTTCGCCCGGATCGACCCGGTTGGAGCGCGGGATGATCACGATGCGGCACGGGTTCTCATGGTCCGACTCGTCCCGCAGGTCAGCCACCATCGGCAGCTTCTTGGCCTGCATCTGGGCAGCGATCTGCTCCAGCACCTTGGCTCCGGAGACCTGGTGCGGCAACGCGGAAACCACGATGTCGCCATCTTCGACCCGGTACACGGCGCGCATGCGCACCGAGCCACGGCCAGTCTCGTAGATCTTCAGCAGGTCGGCACGCGGGGTGATGATCTCCGCCTCGGTTGGATAGTCCGGCCCCTGGATGTGCTCGCACAGCTGTTCCACCGTGGCCTTGGGCTCGTCCAGCAGGCGTACGCAGGCCGAAGCCACTTCCCGCAGGTTGTGCGGCGGTACGTCGGTGGCCATGCCCACGGCGATGCCGGTGGTGCCGTTGAGCAGGATGTTCGGCAGGCGCGCCGGCAGTACCAGCGGCTCCTGCAGCGTGCCGTCGAAGTTCGGCCCCCAGTCCGCGGTGCCCTGGCCCAGCTCGCTGAGCAGCACCTCGGAGTAGCGCGACAGGCGCGCCTCGGTGTAGCGCATGGCCGCGAAGGACTTGGGATCGTCCGGCGCACCCCAGTTGCCCTGGCCGTCCACCAGTGTGTAGCGGTAGCTGAACGGCTGGGCCATCAGCACCATGGCTTCGTAGCAGGCGGAGTCGCCGTGCGGGTGGAACTTGCCGAGCACGTCACCCACGGTACGGGCGGACTTCTTGTGCTTGGAATCGGCATCCAGCCCCAGCTCACTCATGGCGTAGACGATACGCCGCTGTACCGGTTTCAGGCCGTCGCCGATATGCGGCAGCGCACGGTCCATGATCACGTACATGGAGTAGTTGAGGTAGGCATTTTCGGTGAAGTCAGCCAGTGACCGGCGTTCTACGCCATCCAGGCTGAGATCAAGGGAGTCGCTCATGCGGGCCTCATTGGTTCGTGGTCTGGCGCAGCAGCATGGTGCCGCCGCGCTGAGTAAATTCAAGTTTCTTCAAAGCGCTCATGCCCAGCAGGACCTGGTCCCCGTCGAGCCCTGGAGCCACCAGGGCCCGGACATCGTGCAGGGTGATATCGCCCAGCTGCAGGCGCTCGATACGGGTCCGGTAGCCCTCGCTGCGACCGTTGGCAGTGCTCAGGGTCACCGGCAGTCCTCGCTCCAGGCCCAGGCGCTCGGCCAGCCCGGAGGGGATCGAGACTTCGGTGGCGCCGGTATCGAGCATGAACTGCACCGGCTGGCCGTCGATATGGCCGCTGGCGACGAAATGCCCCTGGCCGTTGCCGACCAGCTTCACTTCGATGTAACCCTCATGGTGTTGCGAACTGACGACAGTGTTGGGGTTCTCCTGGCGCGCTTCCCAATCGGCGAAGAACCGCGTGGCCAGGAACAGTCCCGCCGCCCAGGCCAGGATCAACAACACTCTGCCGGCACTGTGCCCCGGTTGCTGGCTCACGGCTTGGCACTCCAGCCGCCTTGCGGCGCGGCAAAGCGCCAGACGATCGGTCGGCTTTCACCATCGGCGCGGGCGCCATTGTTGTTGTCCAGGCCGATCCAGGCGCCTTCGGCATCCACCACCAGGGCTTCGGCCAGGCCGTAGGGCTGTGGATAACGCCGTGACTCCACCAGCGCTTCGGCAGCGAAGGACCAGCACTGCTCGACCTTGGCGCTCTGCGCATCGCGGCGACAGATCTGGTAGGCGTTGCGTTCCAGGGTGAACAGCTTGCCGTCGAACAGCGAAAGATCGGCGAAGTCACGGGTCACGGCCTTGGCATGGGGCACCTGCTCGGGCTGCATCTGCAGGCCGGCTTCGCTGAGCAGCACGCAACCGCCATCGCAATCCCAGGTGCTCTGCCCGCGCTTGATCAGCAACAGGCCACGCCGCTCACGCTCCGCCGCCAGCCAGATACGATCTCCGGCCGGGTTCACCGCCAGCCCCTCGAACAATGCGTTGAAGTGCAGCAGCATGCCACTGGCCCGGGCTTCGCGGACCATCAGCGGGGAAATCTCCAACCACTCGGGCGCGCCCTGGGCCGGTACCTGCAACACCGAGGCATGGGCCTCGCTGATCACATACTTGTTGCCGGCGGCATCGCAAGAGATGCCTTCGAAGTCCAGGTCCCCGCCACGCACGAAGGACGCCGCCCAGGTCCGTGACTTCAGCCCCCAGGGCAAACCGATATCGGGTACCGGTGGCACTTCCAGCTTGACCGTCTCGGCCTGCCAGACGCTGTCGCGGGTATCGAGCCGGTAGATCTGGTCGTCGTCGCGATCCGACACGGTCCACAGCTGCTGGCCGCACAGCGCCAGCCCCGAGAGGTTGCCGCCGCGCATGCCTTCTACCGGATGCTCGGACAGCAGGGTCAGCTCGGGGGCCGGCGCGGCCACCGCCGAGGTTGCCGATAGCGCCAGGGCCAGGACCAGGCCTTTGTGCATCAGGCCAGCACCTCGGCCAGGTTGCCCTTGGACTCCAGCCAGGACTTGCGGTCGCCGGCGCGTTTCTTGGCCAGCAGCATGTCCATGATTTCCGCGGTGGCCTCGACGTCGTCCAGGGTCAACTGCACCAGGCGCCGGGTATTGGGGTCCATGGTGGTCTCGCGCAGTTGCGGCGGGTTCATTTCACCCAGGCCCTTGAATCGGGTGACTTGCGGCTTGCCGCGTTTCTTCTCGGCCACCAGACGATCGAGGATGCCGTCACGCTCGGCGTCGTCCAGGGCGTAGAAGATCTCCTTGCCCAGGTCGATCCGGTACAGCGGTGGCATGGCTACGTAGACGTGGCCGGCATCCACCAACGGGCGGAAATGCTGCACGAACAGGGCGCAGAGCAAGGTGGCGATGTGCAGGCCGTCGGAGTCGGCGTCGGCGAGGATGCAGATCTTGCCGTAGCGCAGCTGGCTCATGTCCTCGGCGCCTGGGTCGACACCGATGGCCACGGCGATGTTATGCACTTCCTGGCTGGCCAGGACCTCGCTGCCGTCCACTTCCCAGGTGTTGAGGATCTTCCCGCGCAGCGGCAGGATCGCCTGGAACTCCTTGTCCCGCGCCTGCTTGGCCGAACCACCGGCGGAATCACCTTCCACCAGGAACAGCTCGGAACGCATCGGGTCCTGGCCGGCACAATCGGCCAGCTTGCCCGGCAATGCCGGGCCCTGGGTGATGCGCTTGCGCTCGACCTTCTTGCTGGCCTTGAGGCGTCGGCCGGCGTTGCTGATGGCCAGCTCCGCCAGTTGCATCCCCAGTTCGGGGTTGGCGTTGAGCCACAGGCTGAAGGCATCCTTGACCACCCCGGAAACGAACGCCGCAGCCTCGCGGGACGACAGGCGCTCCTTGGTCTGGCCGGAGAACTGCGCGTCCTGCATTTTCATCGACAGGACGAAGGCGATCCGCTCCCAGACGTCCTCCGGTGCCAGCTTGAGGCCGCGCGGCAACAGGTTGCGGAACTCGCAGAACTCGCGCATGGCGTCCAGCAGGCCCTGGCGCAAGCCATTGACGTGGGTACCGCCCTGGGCGGTAGGAATCAGGTTGACGTAGCTTTCCTGGACACTGTCGCCGCCCTCGGGCAGCCACAGCAGGGCCCAGTCCACCGCCTCCTTGTTACCCGCCAGGCTGCCGCAGAACGGCTCGGCCGGCAGGCGCTCGAACTCGCTGACGGCATCCACCAGGTAGGAACGCAGGCCATCTTCGTAATGCCACTCGACCTTCTCGCCGGTGCCCTTGTCCTCGAAGCTGACCAGCAGCCCCGGGCACAGCACGGCCTTGGCCTTGAGCACGTGCTTGAGGCGGCTGACGGAGAATTTCGGCGAATCGAAGTATTTCGGGTCCGGGGCGAAGAATACGGAGGTACCGGTATTGCGCTTGCCAACGCTGCCGACCACTTCCAGCTCGGAAGCCTTGTAGCCGTCGGCGAAGGTCATCTGGTACTCGCTGCCATCGCGCTTGACCCGCACCCGTACCTGGCTGGACAGGGCGTTGACCACGGAAATGCCCACCCCGTGCAAGCCGCCGGAGAACTGGTAGTTCTTGTTGGAGAACTTGCCGCCGGCGTGGAGCTTGGTGAGGATCAGCTCGATGCCGGATACGCCCTCTTCCGGGTGGATGTCCACCGGCATGCCACGACCGTCGTCGGACACTTCCAGGGAATGATCGGCGTGCAGGATGACCTGTATCGACTTCGCATGGCCGGCCAGGGCTTCGTCGACACTGTTGTCGATGACTTCCTGGGCCAGGTGGTTGGGCCGCGTGGTGTCGGTGTACATGCCCGGGCGTTTGCGCACCGGGTCGAGTCCCGAGAGGACTTCGATGGCGTCTGCGTTATAGGAGCTAGCGCTGGGAGTGGCCATGGGTTCTCGTCGTTAGTCGTTCAATGAATATGGGGCGCGGCTTCACAGTGCGGTGAAGTCGAACGCCTGGTACTGATCGGCGGTAATACCGGCAAAATTCAATATCGCCGGCAATTGGCCAGTAAAACCTTGGAAACTATGGTCGCCACCCGCCTGGATGCGCAAGGCGCAAGCGCGGTAATACGCCTGGGCGTGGCGATAGTCCAGCGTCTCGTCCCCGGTCTGCAACCATACCTGGTAACGCTCCGGATCCTGGGGCGGCGGGACCTCCAATGCCTCCAGGGCCGCCACGTGATCGAGGGTCAGCTCCCAGGTTTCATCGGTATACAGGTTCTGCTGCGGGCCCAGGTAACCGTCGAACAGGCGATGCGGGTTGACGGCGGGGTTGATCAGCAAGGCTTTCAGACCGTGGCGCTCGGCAAGGTGTGTCGCATAGTAGCCGCCGAGCGAGCTGCCGACCAGCAATGGACGGCCCAGCTCGACGATCGCCTGCTCCAGCTGGCCGATGGCCTGGCGCGGATGATGGTGCAAGGCCGGTACCCGCAACTGGTCGCCCAGGCCGATCTGCTCCATGACCCGGCGCAACTGGGAGGCCTTGGTCGAGGCCGGGGCGCTATTGAAGCCGTGGATATAAAGGATGGAAGCGGGCATGCAGACTCCCTGTGCCTGGGCAAAAGCCGCAGTTTACAGGGATGGCGCCGGGTTACGAAGCGGCTTCAGTAACCGTCGCTGCCGTAGTCCACGGTGAAGGCATAACCCTCGACCCGCTGCACGCCGGTTTCCAGCCGTCCGTCGGCCAGCAGCCGCAGCCAGCGATAACCCGGCGCCCGCTCCTCGACCTTGAAGTCGTCGCTGCGGGGCTCGAACTGGATGCAGGTCGAGGGTGAGGCCAAGAGTCGCAGGCCGCCGCGCCGGCGGTCGATTTCCTGGTGGACATGACCCCACAACAGGGCCCTGACCTGCGACCGTCCCTCGATCACTTCGAACAACGCCTCGGCATTGCGCAGGCCGATGGGCTCCATCCACGCGCAATCGATGGACACCGGATGATGGTGCAGGCAGACCAGGTGATGACGCCCCGGCGCCTCATCCAGGGAACGGGCCAGCAGTTGCAACTGCTCGTCCTGGAGAAACCCCGGCACCGAACCCGGTACGGACGAATCCAGCAGGGTGATGCGCCAGTTGCCGATGTCCACCACAGGTTGCAGCAATTCGCTGCCTTGGGCGGCCAATTGCATGATGCCTGGTTCGTCGTGGTTGCCGGGCAGCCAGCGAGCGGGTGCCGGGATCTGCCCACTCAACTGTTGAAAGCGCTGGTAGGACTGCAGGCTGCCGTCCTGGGACAAGTCGCCGGTGGCCAGCACCAGATCGATCTTGGGTTGTTGCGCCAGCACCAGGTCGATGACCCGTTGCAGGCTGTCGGCGGTGTTCATGCCCAGCAGCGTGCCGTGCGTCTCGGCAAACAGGTGGCTGTCCGACAGTTGCACCAGCAACACGGAATCATCGATGGGCGAAGCGGATACGCTTGGCAAGGGGTTCTCCCAGGGCAGGACCAAGGCATGAGGAATGGGGCAATTATGCTGGGGAAGTCGCCAGGGGGAAACCGCGGAACCGGACCCAGTTCACATCTTCATCCTGTCCGCTTGCCAGCCTAGCGCACGGCCTCGAACTCGTGCCCGCAGGCCAGGCAATGGCTCAACCACTCCCCGAGGAAGATGTTCAGCTGCGCCTTCTCGTCCGGTTGGTGCATGAAGGCGTTGGGATAGGGATAGATGCTGCGAAAGCGCCGGGCGTGCTCGGCGCTGATCACCTCGGCCATGCGCGCGTCATGGTAGACCTGCACCTCCAGCTGCGGGACCGGCAGCCAGGGCAGGCTGTGCTCCTGGCGCACCTGCAAGGTAGTGGTATAGGGACAGGCCAGCACCACCTCCAGGGCCAGCACGCCGAGCATCTGCTCGCCCTGGGTCACGGCGATGCGTCGCGCCTCCGGCTGGTTGCGCATGTCGGGCAACAGGCGCATCAACCGGGCGTAGTTGGCCTCGCAGGAAGCTTGCAGCCCCGCGAGGTCCACCCGATAGCGATCACGCACCTTGTTTACGACCATAACCCCCTCACTTCCGCGCGGTTGAGCGCCAGCCACTGCAAGGCAATGATGCTGGCCGCATTGCAGATCCGCCCGTCACGCATGGCCTGCTGGGCATCCTCGTAGGCCATCACCGAAACCCGGATATCCTCCGCTTCCTCCTCCAGCCCGTACAGCCCGCCGGCGGCGCTGCTGTCGCAGCGTCCAAGGTACAGATGGACGAGCTCGGTACTGCCGCCGGGCGACGGGAAATACCGGGTCATGGGCCACAACGCCGAGATGTCCAGGCCCGCCTCTTCCTGCGCCTCGCGACGGGCGACCTGTTCGGGCTGCTCGTCCTTGTCGATCAGGCCGGCCACCAGTTCCACCAGCCAGGGCGAGGCGGCCTTGCCCATGGCGCCGATGCGGAACTGCTCGATCAGCACCACCTCGTCGCGCTGCGGATCGTACGGCAGTACGCAGACCGCATCGTGACGGACGAAGACTTCACGATTGATTTCAGGCCCCATGCCGCCGGCGAACAGCTCGTGGCGCAAATGCAGGCGTTCGAGCCGATAGAAACCCTGGAAACAGTTTTCGCGCCGGATGATCTCGACGGCACTCGGCGTGGAGTGGGCAAAGTCAGTCATAACAATCCTCGTGTACTACATGTTCGATCCGAGGATCCTCCTCGACTTCGCGCAATCCTAACGCGCTCGCGCCTGCCGATGCAGCCCCTTTGCCCTCAGCGGGATAGACGGCGAGGGGCTAAACCTACTCTAATTGCCTCCATTGAGCTTAGTGGCGAACCGACTGCCCCGCAGGTAGTCGAAGCCGGTAGCTTTCGCCTCCCCCTGGTTTATGAAGGACGCCCATGTCGCTTGTCAAAATCGCCTCCGTGGCCTGCATCGCCCTGACCCTGGGCGCCTGCCAGAGCCTGTTCCAGCCAAGCTACAAGGCTCCTCTGGAGGTCACCCGAGATAAATCCGAACAACTCAAGTCCGGCTGCAGCGGCGCCGACTGTCCGCTGGTCAACCTCGACCTCGTGCACTTCCCCGCCGAGCCGCAACTGGATGCCATCGTCGAGAAACGCCTGTTGCAGATGACTCGTACCAGCCCCGATGCGCCGACGCCGGCCAGCCTGGTGGCCTACCGCGAGCAGTTCCTGCGCAGCGCCGCGGACCGCCACGGCATGTACCTGCAGTCCAAGCTACGCGACCAGCATGACGGCATGGTGATCGTCGAACTGGCCAGCTACCTGGACACCGGCACCGCCAACGGCACGCCGGGCCGCGGCTTCGTCAACTACTCGCGCCAGCAGCACAAGGCCCTGGACCTGGCCGACATGCTGCTGCCAGGCCAGGAAGAGATGTTCTGGAAGGCCGCCCGGGTCGCCCACAACAACTGGCTGATCAGCACCCACCTGGATCGCGAGGCGGAGTTCATCAGGGCCTGGCCTTTCCAGAAGACCCCGAACGTGGCCCTGACCCGCAACGTGGTGACCCTCAAGTATGACGTCAGCAGCATCGCCCCAGCCCCCCTGGGCCACGTCGAGCTGCAGATCCCCTACTCGCGCCTGCGCGGCATACTCAAGCCCGAGCTGCTTCCCGACGCCGACTGAAGCCCAGCACTCCGTGCAGCAGCCCTGCCAGCAACAGCGACGGCAGGGTTGCCCCCACATCCGGATAGAAATTGGCCAGCAGGTGGTAGGTGCTCACCCCACCTAGCCAGGCCAGCAGTGCCGGCCCGTGCCAGGCCGCCAGCGACGCCTGGGCACCGCGCCGGCGCAGGATGAAGTGATCCACCAGCACCACGCCGAACAGCGGCGCGAACACCGAGCCGATCAGCAGCAGGAAGTTCTGGTACTGGGCCAACGGCGCCAGGCAGGCGATAAGGGTGCAGAGCACGCCAATGCCCAGGGCCAGGTGCTCGACCTTCAGCCGCAGCAGGATGCCGGTGGAGACCGCCGCCGAATGGATGTCGGCGAAAGCGTTTTCCGACTCGTCCAGCAGGATCAACAGCAGCGGGATTCCCAACCCGGCCCCGGCCAGCGCCAGCAACAAGGCATTGGCCTCGCCGTCTGGCGCGAAGGCCAGGGCATAGGCCACTCCCAGGGTCATCAGCCAGGCATTGCCGATGAAGAACCCCAGGGCTGTGCCGCCGAACACATTCCGCGCGCTCTTGCCGAAGCGCGAGTAGTCGGCGATCAACGGCAACCAGGACAGCGGCATGGCGATGGCGATATCGAAGCCCACGGCGAACGGCATCGAGCCATCCCCGGCCCGTTTCCACAACGCCGCCAGGTCGGCCCGGGCGAACAGGTTCCAGGTCAGCCACAGGCAGGCCGCCAGCAGCAGCCAGATCCCCCACTTGCGCAAGATCCGCCGGACGAAGGTCAAGGGTCCGCTGACCGCCAGCAAGGTGGCCAGCGCCCCGAACAACAGGGTCCAGAGCACGGGGCTGGTCCAGGCGCTGCCTTCGCCGAAGGCCCGGGCTCCCAGGAGGCTGGCGGCATCGCGCATGACGATGATCTCGAACGACCCCCAACCCACCAGTTGCAACAGGTTGAGCAACGCCGGCAACCGGGCGCCGTGGCGTCCCAGGCTGAGCTTGAGGGCGGCCATGGCGGACAACCCCGTATCGCTGCCGATCACCCCCACGGCCGCCAGCAACAGCACCCCCACCGCACTGCCCAGCAGGATCGCCAGCACCCCATGGGCCAGCCCCAGCCCCGGCGCCAGCAGCGCGCCGGTCTGCAACACCATCAGGCCGATACCGAGGGAGAACCACAGGGAAAACAGGTCGCGGGCGCCGAATACGCGTTTGTCGGCAGGTACCGCAAGGTCGGGAGAGTAGGTACTGGTTGGACTGCTCAAGGCGGTGATCTCGAAAGAAAAAGGGACAGAGGCAAGGAGCAGTTGCAAACCGCAAGCGGCAAGCAAGAACCCTGGGGCCCTTGCTTGCCGCTTGCAGTCAGGCGCTTACCGGTGCCTCTCAGACTTTCTTGTACAGCTGGCTGCCTTCCTGCTTGAAGCGCTCGGCCTGCTCGGCCATGCCCTTGGCCACATCGACATCCACCGCCTCGATACGCTGGTTGGCGGCGTACTCGCGCACTTCCTGGGTGATCTTCATCGAGCAGAACTTCGGCCCGCACATGGAGCAGAAATGCGCCACCTTGGCCGAATCCTTGGGCAGGGTCTCGTCGTGGAACGCACGCGCAGTGTCCGGGTCCAGGCCGAGGTTGAACTGGTCTTCCCAGCGGAACTCGAAGCGCGCCTTGCTCAAGGCATTGTCGCGGATCTGCGCGCCCGGGTGACCTTTCGCGAGATCCGCAGCATGCGCGGCGATCTTGTAGGTGATGATCCCGGTCTTGACGTCATCCTTGTTCGGCAGGCCCAGGTGTTCCTTGGGCGTGACGTAGCAGAGCATGGCGCAGCCGAACCAGCCGATCATCGCCGCGCCGATGCCCGAGGTGATGTGGTCGTAGCCCGGGGCGATGTCGGTGGTCAGTGGGCCGAGGGTGTAGAACGGCGCCTCATCGCAGCATTCCAGCTGCTTGTCCATGTTCTCCTTGATCAGCTGCATCGGCACGTGGCCAGGGCCTTCGATCATGCACTGCACGTCGTGCTTCCAGGCGATCTTGGTCAGTTCGCCGAGGGTTTCCAGCTCGCCGAACTGGGCTTCGTCGTTGGCGTCGGCCACCGAGCCCGGACGCAGGCCATCTCCCAGGGAGAAGCTGACGTCGTAGGCCTTCATGATTTCGCAGATTTCCTCGAAGTGGGTATAGAGGAAGTTCTCCTTGTGGTGGGCCAGGCACCACTTGGCCATGATCGAGCCGCCACGGCTGACGATGCCGGTGACCCGCTTGGCAGTCAGCGGCACATAGCGCAGCAGCACGCCGGCGTGGATGGTGAAGTAGTCCACGCCCTGCTCGGCCTGCTCGATCAGGGTGTCGCGGAACAGCTCCCAGGTCAGGTCCTCGGCCACGCCGTTGACCTTCTCCAGGGCCTGGTAGATCGGTACGGTGCCGATCGGTACCGGCGAGTTGCGGATGATCCACTCGCGGGTTTCATGGATGTGCTTGCCGGTGGACAGGTCCATGACCGTGTCCGAACCCCAGCGGATGCCCCAGGTCAGCTTGGCCACTTCTTCTTCGATGGACGAGCCCAGGGCGCTGTTGCCGATGTTGCCGTTGATCTTCACCAGGAAGTTGCGGCCGATGATCATCGGCTCCAGCTCCACGTGGTTGATGTTGGCCGGGATGATCGCGCGGCCGCGGGCGATTTCCTCGCGCACGAACTCGGGGGTGATCTCCTTGGGAATGCTGGCGCCAAAGCTGTGGCCAGCGTGCTGCTGCTTGAGCAGGCCGGCGGCGCGGGCTTCCTGCAGCTTCATGTTCTCGCGGATGGCGACGTATTCCATCTCGGCGGTGATGATGCCCTTGCGCGCATAGTGCATCTGGCTGACGTTGGCCCCGGCCTTGGCCCGGCGCGGGTTTCGCACATGGGCGAAGCGCAGCTTGGTCAGCTCGGCGTCGGCCAGGCGCTGCTGGCCGAAGTCGGACGACAAGCCGGCCAGGCGCTCGGTGTCGGCACGGTCGTCGATCCAGGCCGAACGTACGTCGCCCAGGCCCTTGCGCACATCGATCAGCACGTTGGGGTCGGTGTAGGGACCGGAAGTGTCGTAGACGGTCACCGGGGCGTTGATTTCACCGCCGAAGTCGGTGGGGGTCACATCCAGGCTGATTTCCCGCATTGGCACGCGGATATCCGGGCGCGAACCCTGGACATAGATCTTTTGCGAGCGGGCAAAGGGCTGGACCGATTGCTGGTCGACTTGGGCCGACTCACTGAGGTTGCTAGCGTTTTTTAGTTTTGTCGTCATCACGGGCTCTCCAGACAGCATCCAGGCAGTGGAAGTTTGTCGGAGCGAACCTGTAGCGGACGGACGCACCCTGTCTAGGCGACTAGTGAGTGCAGTGCTTGGTACTCAAGAAGAATGTTCGATTGTCGAACAAGATCCCGGACGAAGCACAAGAGGACTCGCCGGGTGACGAGAAATCTTGTTCCCTACGCAGGCCTTAACCTGATCAGGTTCAACGGGATCCGGATTATCCGATCTCAGCCTCATAGCAAGGCACCCCGACAAGAACCGGGCCAGTCTAGACAAAGCCGGGACAGAACGCCAACACCCGAGCGATAAGCGTGATGAATGGCGTAATCGACGGATTGTTGCGCCAGGGCCACGCCTCTACACTCGTTGCCCAGTGTCGAGCCTTGACGCTCTGTAGGGTGCGCCTTAGCCTTGGCGCCTGGATTATCTCCGTAATATCAACACTAGGGATCGCCGAATGCTGCGCAAACTCTCACTGGCTGTTGCCGTGTCTTGTGCGTCCAATGGAATGGCATGGGCAGCCGAAGCGCCTTTGTCTCCCACCCGTACCGACCTGGTCAGCGTCTACCAGGAAGCGGTGGACAACAACGCCGACCTGGCCGCCGCACGCGCCCAATACGGCGCCCAGAAAGAAATCGTGCCCCAGGCCCGGGCCGGACTGCTGCCGAATCTGTCGGCCGGCGCGGACATGAACAACACCCGCACCAAGTTCGACGAACCGTCGATGACCTCTACCCGCAGTGGCAATGTCTACCGCGCGACCCTGGCCCAGCCGCTGTTCCGCGCCGACCGCTGGTTCCAACTGCAAGCCGCCAAGGACGTCAACGAACAAGCCGCGCTGCAACTCTCGGCCACCGAGCAGAACCTGATCCTGCAAAGCGCCGAGACCTACTTCGCGGTACTGCGCGCCCAGGACAACCTGGCCTCGACCAAGGCCGAGGAAGCCGCCTTCAAGCGCCAGCTCGACCAGTCCAACGAGCGCTTCGACGTGGGCCTGTCGGACAAGACCGACGTGCTGCAATCCCAGGCCAGCTACGACACCGCCCGGGCCAACCGGATCGTCGCCCAGCGCCAGGTGGAAGATGCCTTCGAGGCCCTGATTACCCTGACCAACCGCGAATACCAAGCGATCCAGGGCATCGTCCATACCCTTCCGGTACTGACGCCGACCCCGAACGACGCCAAGGCCTGGGTCGACACCGCCGCCAAGCAGAACCTCAACCTGCTGGCCAGCAACTACGCGGTCAGCGCCGCCGAGGAAACCCTCAAGCAGCGCAAGGCCGGCCACGCCCCGACCCTGGACGCCGTGGTGCAATACAAGAAGGGCGACAACGATGCCCTGGGCTTCAGCAACCCCAATCCCCTGACGCGCTATGGCAGTGACGTCGAGCAGCGCTCCATCGGCCTGCAACTGAACATCCCGATCTACAGCGGTGGCCTGACCAGCTCCCAGGTCCGCGAGTCCTATTCGCGCCTGAGCCAGTCCGAGCAGCAGCGCGAATCCCTGCGGCGCCAGGTGGTGGAGAACACCCGCAACCTGCACCGGGCGGTGAACACCGACGTCGAGCAGGTCCAGGCCCGGCGCCAGTCGATCATCTCCAACCAGAGCGCCGTGGACGCCACGGAAATCGGCTACCAGGTGGGTACACGCAACATCGTCGACGTGCTCGACGCCCAGCGCCAGCTGTACAGTTCGGTACGCAACTACAACAACAGCCGCTACGACTACATCCTCGACAACCTGCGCCTGAAGCAGGCCGCGGGCACCCTGAACCCCGGGGACCTGCAAGACCTGGCCCGCTACCTCAAGGCCGACTACAACCCGGACCGCGACTTCCTGCCGCCAGACCTGGCCAAGGCCGCCGCCGAGCAGCTCAAGGCTCGTCAATGAAGGCCGCTATCCAGAAAGAGGCCACCGCCCAGGTCAGTGCCGTTCAGTTAAAACTGACACATTGATCTTTAACCTCTAGGCCGCAAGATCCGATGTTTGGAAACAAACATCGGATTTTTTATTTCAAGCTGACTCCAGCTTGGCCGCGCGCTGGACCAGGTCGGAAGCCGCTTTAGCAGGACCATCAATAACTTAGGCGAATGAAGGATCGATGATCCGCACTGGGTGCACCTTTTAATCAAGCGTATGGCTGTTACTCAACAGTAGCGCAAGCATCATGAAGTCCTATTCGCGGTTGAAGTATCTTGAGAAAGAAGATTACCCTGTCGGAACATTCGACTCTGGAAGTTTAATAAAAGCACAGAGTTTTTATATCGAGAGCGGGATTATCCAAACCGCAGTGCCGGTCGAGGATCTTACAAAAAACCGGTCGCCGATATGAATGTACCGCCATGAACGACATGTTCGAAGATTGCGCTTGAGGCATGGAAGCCCCCATCCGGCCTCAAGTTCGTCACTCGATTGATCAATACGATGCTTAGTAAGCATGCTGATCATGTCATTCATGGGTTTTGTCAAAGCCGATGTTCTAGCAGCATGAAGTCGTAGCCGCAAATATCCGATCTAGACAATCAGGGGAGGTCTATATGAGAACAAGAACACTGACCCAAACCGCATCTCACTGGGGCGTCTACAGCGTCGAAACAAACGAGAGCGGCGATATACTCAACACTTATCCTGCACCTTACGACACCGAGCCTTCGCCACTGATCCGTGGCTTGCAAAGTTTGGTACATAGCCCGCTTCGCATAGATCAGCCCTATGTACGGCAAGGGTTTCTGCAAAACCCGGAAGCAAACGGCCCGCATAATCGTGGCGGCGAACCTTTCGTACCAGTGAGCTGGGAGAAGGCGCTAGGATTGGCGGCTGATGCATTGCTGCGCGTGCGCGCGAATTTTGGCAACGAAGCCATTTACGGAGGCTCATATGGATGGGCCAGTGCCGGGCGCCTTCACCACGCACCAAGTGTTTTAAAGCGATTCCTTGGACTGTTCGGCGGTTATGTTGATAAGCGAGGAAACCACTCGTTTGGCGCCGCGCTCGGCATCATGCCCCATGTGGTCGGCCGCAACGATATCACCGACATGGTTGTATCGTGGCGCTCAGTATTGGAAAACACCGAACTTGTCGTAATGTTTGGTGGCGCCAACATAAAAAACATGCAGATCGATTCCGGCGGTGCGGCGAGCCATGAAAACAGTTCGGGTTTCATGCGCGCGCGGGCCGCGGGTATCCAGTTCGTAAACATCAGTCCATTTCGCGATGACCTGCCCGAGACAGCTGCAGCGCAGTGGCAAGTGATTCGCCCAGGATCTGATACGGCCGTAATGATGGCCCTGGCGCATACACTCATCATCGAGGCCCTTCACGACCAATCTTTCCTCCAACGTTGCTGTGTCGGTTTCGATCGATTGAAGCAGTACGTTCTGGGTGAAACAGATGGACAACCCAAAACGCCCGAGTGGGCGGCCCAACACTCAGGAATGGAACCGGACGCAATCCGGGCACTTGCACGGCGAATGGCCACCTCAAGAACGCTGATCACCACCAGTTGGTCTGTTCAACGATCTGACCATGGAGAACAGCCCGTATGGATGACGGTGGCCCTGGCGGCGATGCTGGGCCAGATAGGCAAACCGGGACGAGGCTTTGCGCTCGGGTTCGGGGCCACGAACGGAAGCCTGGCTTCACGGGCCCGCGACATCCCGCGACCTAAGATGTCCCTTGGACCGAATGCGGTTAAAGCATTTTGTCCAGCTGGTAGAACCAATGATCTACTCCTGCGGCCAGGTGAACAGTTGGAATACAACGGGTTGAACTTGAAGATCCCCGATATAAAGCTCTTGTATTCGGCGGGCGGCAACCCTTTTCATCACAATGCCAACACGAACCGTTTGCTGCAGGCTTGGCAGCGCCTGGATACAGTGATCGTCAACGAGATCTGGTGGAACGCGGCGGCAAAACACGCCGACATCGTATTCCCGACCACGACCACCATGGAGCGAAATGACATCCTTGCCGCGGATCAGCAAAGCCGCTGGGTCGCGATGAAGAAGGTGGTAGAACCCTACAAGAGCGCACGCAACGACTTCGATATATTTTCCGACTTGGCGGAGCGCGTGGGGGTTGGTGCTGCCTTTACCGAGAATCGCAACGAGATGGGATGGTTGCGCCATATGTACGACACGGCGCGAATCACAGCGCAGGAGCGGGGATACGCTCCTCCGCCATTCGATGAATTCTGGCAAGCCGGAGACTACTTGTTCCCTGCCCCAGAGAGTGATGAAGTGCTTTTCGCTGATTTTGTGGCTGACCCGGAATCGAATCGGCTCGCAACCCCCTCGGGAAAAATCGAAATATACTCCGAGACCGTGGACGGATTTGGCTACAGCGACTGCCCTGGGCAACCAACATGGATTGAACCGAAAGAGTGGCTTGGCTCCCCCATATCGAAACAGTTTCCATTTCACCTGCTGTCAAACCAGCCGACATGGAGGTTGCATAGCCAACTTGACGCGAGCCCGGCAAGTCGCAAGAACAAGGTTCAGGATCGCGAGCCGATCAAGATGAACCGCAAGGACGCAGATGCGAAGGGTCTCAAGAACGGTGATGTTGTTCGTGTTTTCAATGATAGAGGTGCGATGCTCGCAGGTGTTGAGATCGTGGATGACCTTCTTTCGGGGGTGCTGTTGATCGCAACTGGAGCTTGGTATGACCCGGCTGAACCGGGGAAGGCTGGCGCCCTGGAGAAGCATGGAAATCCGAATGTGTTAACCCGTGATGAAGGAACATCCCGACTATCTCAGTCAATTGCGGCGCAGTCTGTTCTTGTGGACATCGAACTGTTCACAGGAACGCTACCGGCAGTGACCGCATTCGACATACCCGCATTCGCCACTGAATGATCGCGCCCCTTGTTGGTTCTTAACGGATTGCCGGGAAGTCATTCTTGATCGTCATGAAAAAGAATTCGCTTTCCCGGCAGCCGTCAACCATCTGCTTGATCACCGCATCCGGTCAATCGTCCCCGGCAAATAGCGGCATCCAACACCACGCTGGCAGCGTAGCGATGCCCTTTGAGTAACGCGAACTCATCCATCGCCAAGCGCCTGGGCCGAGCTTTCGATAGCCTCTTCAATACTGCTTGTAGCGTTCGCCACTCCAGCAAGTGCGCGCTGTCCTAATGCAAGCCAAACAGATCTGCGATGCGCGGAATAGGCAGTTGGTGACAGCCTGGACCCCGGCTTCGGACAAGTGCTAAGAGCGTTGCAACAGACGATCCAGGCCGTCGAGCAGGCGCTGCAAGGCGCCCTGGTTGGAGCGCATGACCGCCAGGCCCGCCTCTCCCATCTTGCGTGCGTCCTGGGGCAGTTCGAACAGGCTCTGCACCACCACCGCCAGGCCCTGGGCGTCGTCCACTTCCTGCAAGGCCCCGGCCTCGCGCAGCATCGCGGCGATCTCCAGGAAGTTGAACAGGTGCGGGCCACTGATCACCGGCTTGGCCAGGGCCGCGGGCTCCAGCAGGTTGTGCCCGCCGTTGGCCACCAAGCTGCCGCCGACGAAGGCGCTGTCGGCCAGGGCATAGAGGAACAGCAACTCCCCCATGGTGTCCCCCAGCAGCACCGAGGTCGCCGGCGTCACCGGCTCGCCACTGGAGCGGCGCACCGTTGCCAGTTCCTGCTGCCGGCACAGCTCGAACACCGAGTCGAAACGCTCCGGATGCCGCGGCACCAGGATCAGCAAGGCATTCGGATAACTGGCCAGCAATTGCCGATGGGCTTCGAGCACCACTGCATCCTCGCCTTCGTGGGTGCTGGCGGCGATCCATACCGGACGCTCCATGGCCTGCCATTGTCGACGCAACTCGGCGGCGCGCTCTGGCAGCTGCGGGTCGATGTTCAGGTCGAACTTGATCGAGCCGGTCACCTCCACCGTCTCTGCACGCGCGCCCAATTGGCGGAAACGTTCGGCTTCGGCCCGGGTCTGCACCGCAAACAGGCTCATCTGCGCCAGCATCGGCGCGGTCAGGCCGGCAAAACGCCCATAGCCCTTGGCCGAGCGCGCCGACAACCGGGCATTGGCCAGGGCCACCGGAATCCCCCGGCGAGCGCACTGGTCGATGTGGTTGGGCCACAGTTCGGTTTCCATGATCACCGCAAGCCGGGGCTGTACCCGCTCGAGAAAGCGCGCAGCGGCGCACGGCAGGTCGTAGGGCAGGTAGCAGTGCTGGATCCGCGGCTCATCGGCGAACAGCGCGCGAATCCGCTCGGAGCCGGTGGGAGTCATGCAGGTCACGGTGATCGGCAACTGCGGATGGCGCGCCAGCAACCCGCGAATCATCGGTGCTGCGGCGATGCTTTCGCCCACCGACACCGCATGCACCCAGATACCGCCAGGCTGCATGGCCGGCAGGCCGAGGGAAAAACGCTCGCCGATACGCTTGGCATAGGCCGGCGCCTTGCGCGAGCGCAGCCACAGCCGAATCGCCACCAATGGCAGCCCCAGGTAAAACAGTGCGGTGTAGAGAGTTCTATTCATGGCGGCGGAGTTTATCGGTTTTTTAGCCGATCGCCTTCAGGTGCACGGCAAAACGTTCAGCCAGCCAACGCGCCGCCAACCCCAGGGGCTCGTCGCGGCGCCAGGCCAGTTCCACCACCAGCGCCGGCGGAGTCCACTCGCTGGTCAATTCCACCATCTGGTGCTGGTAGGCCGAGTACTGCACCACATGCCGTGGCAGCCAGGCCCAGCCCAGGCCGCGCATCAGCCATTCGGCCAGGACGTAGAAGCTGTCGGCCCGCCACACCTGGGGGCTGAACGGCTCGCCGCCGGGATAACCGCTCTGCTGCGGCGCCATGAGCAATTGCCGGTGCAGGGCGAGGATCTGCCGGTCGACCCGCCCCTGGCGGGCCAGGGGGTGGCCCACGCCACATACGGTGACCATCTCGACGCTGCCCAGGGCCTGGCGCTCCAGGGTCTCGGGCATCTGCTCGTGGTGGAACAGCAGGCCCAGGTCGGCCCGGCGCTCCACCAGCCGGCGCGCTACGTCGCCCTGGGCACTGCTGGCCAACTGCACTTCGAGGCTGGGAAAACGCTCGGCCAGGGCTTCCAGGCTGTCGAGCACCGGCTGGTAGGGCATCGCCTCATCCTGGGCCAGGCGCAACCGGGCCTCCTGGCCTCGCATCAGGGCCAGCGCCCGGCCATTGAGGCGATCGCACTGGCGAAGGATTTCCCGGGCTTCCTGCAACAAGGCGCTACCCGCCTCGGTCAGCTTCGGCTGACGGCCGCTGCTACGCTCGAACAGGCCCACGCCCAGGTCGTCCTCCAGCAGCGAGATGGCGCTGCTGACCGCGGACTGGGCCTTGCGCTGCTGACGAGCCACCGCAGAGAACGAGCGCAATTCGGCCACGCCGACGAACATCCGCAACTGTTCCAGGTTCCACTGGGTATTCATGAAGCGATCCTATCTATTATTCAGATAGGAAATGACTTTACCCCATCTGGGCAAGCACTAGAATGCCGACCCCAGAAAGCAGCCCCTGTCACGAGGACCCTCCCATGAACGCTTACTACTACCTGGCCATCGCCATCTGCGCGGAAGTGATCGCCACTGTTTCTCTCAAAGCGGTCAAGGGCCTGAGTACCCCGCAGCCGCTGCTGTTGGTCATCGCCGGCTACGGCGTGGCCTTCTGGATGCTGACCCTGGTGATGCGCACGGTCCCGGTGGGCGTGGCCTATGCCGTGTGGTCAGGCCTGGGAATCGTCATGGTCAGCATCGCCGCGCTGGTGCTCTACGGCCAGAAGCTGGATGTCCCGGCCATGCTGGGCATGGCGTTGATCGTCCTTGGCGTGGCGGTGATCCAGCTGTTCTCCAAGACCGCCGGCCACTGAAAGACAACGGCAAGCCGCGAGCGACAAGAAGGCGCAAGCGCCGGTTGTTGCTTGCAGCTTGAGGCTTGAAGCTAGAAACTTGCGGCTTCGATTGGTTCTCCGAGGTTGCTGCATGCCATCCGCTATTTCCACCGATGTGCTGATCGTCGGCGCAGGCGTCGCCGGTCTCTGGCTCAACGCTCGCCTGCGACGCCAGGGTTTTTCCACTGTCCTGGTGGAGAACGCCAGCCTCGGCGGCGGACAGAGCGTCAAGTCCCAGGGGATCATCCACGGTGGCGCCAAGTACGCTCTGCACGGAGCCCTCACCGGCGCCTCGGAGGCCATCGCCGACATGCCGCGGCGCTGGCGCGAGGCCCTGGCCGGCAATGGCGAGCTGGACCTGGCCGGCGTGCGCCTGTTGTCCGAGGCCCACTATCTCTGGTCCCCCGGCACCCTGGCCGGCAACCTCACCAGCTTCTTCGCCAGCAAGGCCGTGCGAGGCCGGGTCGACCAGGTCAAGGGCGAGCAACTGCCGCCAGCCCTGCAGGACAAGCGCTTCAAGGGCAAGGTCTACCGCCTGGCCGAACTGGTAGTGGATGTCCCCAGCCTCATCGAGCGCCTGGCCCAGCTGGCCGGCGACAGCCTGCTGGCCGGCCAGCGGATCCAGCCCCTGGTGGAAAACGGCCAGCTGGCGGGACTGCGGGTCGATGAGCGCGAGATCCGCGCCCAGCGCATCGTCCTCAGTGCCGGCGCCGGCACCGCCGATCTGCTCCAGGGCCTGGGCCTGGAACAACCGGCCATGCAGCGCCGGCCGCTGCACATGGTGCTGGTCAAGGGCACGACCCTCAAGCCGCTGTACGCCCACTGCCTGGGCGGTGGCCCCAAGCCGCGGATCACCGTCACCACCCACCCGGCCGCCGATGGCCAGTGGGTCTGGTACCTGGGCGGCGATCTCGCCGAGGCCGAGGGCGTGGCCCGGGAACCGGCGGCGCAGATCGCCGCCCCCCCCCCCCGCCCAGAAGGAACTGGCCCAACTGCTGCCCTGGGTCGACCTCAGCCAGGCGCAATGGGCCACCTTGCGGGTGGATCGCGCCGAACCGGCACAGTCCGGCCTGGTCCGCCCGGACAACGCTTTTCTCGCCGAACAGGATCGCCTGCTGGTGGGCTGGCCGACCAAGCTGGCCCTGGCCCCGGACTTCGCCGACCGGGTCCTGGCGGCCCTGGAACGTGATGGTATCCGCCCGGCTCACGGCGATCCGCTGCCGGAACTGCCGCGCCCGCCGCTCGGCCAACCGGCCTGGGAGCAACTGCTGCCATGAGCCAACTCACCCTGCACGATCTGCATCGCCCGCTGGGCAGCACCGGCCTGCTGGTTTCGCCCCTGGGCCTGGGCACGGTCAAGCTGGGCCGCGACCAGGGGGTCAAGTACCCCAACGGCTTCCAGATCCCGGACGACCAACAGGCACGGATGCTGCTCAAGCTGACCCGCGACCTGGGCATCAACCTGATCGACACCGCCCCGGCCTATGGCCGCAGCGAAGAGCGCCTGGGCCCGCTGTTGCGCGGCCAGCGTCATGAGTGGGTGATCGTCAGCAAGGTCGGCGAGGAGTTCGCCGATGGCGTCTCCCGCCACGATTTCAGCGCCGCCCATACCCGGCTCTCGGTGGAGCGCAGCCTGCAGCGCCTGGAAACCGACTTCATCGACCTGGTGCTGGTGCACTCGGACGGCAACGACCTGGAAATCCTCGAGCACAGCGCGGCCTACCAGGCCCTCGCCCAGCTCAAGCAAGAGGGCAAGATCCGCGGCTTCGGCTTCTCCGGCAAGACCGTCGACGGCGGCCTGAAGGCCCTGGAGCAAGGCGATTGCGCCATGGTTACCTACAATCTGAACGAACAGGCGGAGAAGGCGGTCATTGACTATGCCGCCGCCCACCACAAGGGCATCCTGGTGAAGAAGGCCCTGGCCAGCGGCCACGTCTGCCTGAGCCCGGGCACCGATCCGGTACGGGCCAGTTTCGAGCTGCTGTTTGACCAGCCCGGTGTCGCCAGTGCTATCGTCGGGACCATCAATCCACTGCACCTGGCCCACAACGTGACAACCGTGGCACAGGTCCTGGGCAAGAACTGACGCCGCCGAGGCGGCCGCCCCCGACGCAGGAAGGAGCCGAGATGTCGCGACCGCTGATCAGAAAGAACCCCAGCAACTTCAAGACCTTGCCCCTGTTCGTCGAAGCGACTCCCGAAGGGCTCTGCTACCAGAGCGTCGGCATGCCGCTGAACTTCGCCCAGACCCTGCAACGCCGGCGCCCGGTGAGCGTTGCCGACAACGAGCGCTTCGCCCTGGAACTGGCGAACCTCGGGGTCTCGGTACGCCTGACCCTGCACTGGCAGAACCGCGACTATTGGGTGCTGGTGCGCCAGCGCCGCCAGGACCGTGGCGATGTGGTCCTGAAGCTGATCTCCGGCTACGTGCCGGCCCACGAGCTGAACCTGCCGCTGCACACCGCCATCCAGGAAATCGCCGAGGAATGCCTGCTGGAAACCCCGGAAGGCTGGCTGGCCGGGCGCTTCAACGATACCTGGCTGCCGGCGCCCTATGCCGGGGCCCTGCATTACCGCGAGACGCCACACTTTCGCCTGACCCCGCTGTCCGGCGCGGCACGCCCGGTTCGCTGCGCCAACCTGCACTTGCTGGAACGCCCCCGGGCCTACGTACACCTGCCCACCGCCTCGCTGCAACTGATCTACGACCTGCGCCTGGATGTCCCCAAGGAAGCCAAGTCCCTGAGCCTGTTCCATGTCGACGAACGCCTGGAGGGCGACCAACTGGTGGCCCGCCTGGATCGCAAGCGTCCCGACCTGTACCTGATGCCCCTGGAAAACGGCCAGCCCTGCGCCGAGCTGTACACCCTGAAGAAAGATCAACTGCATCCGGCCAGCACCCGCGGCCTGTACCTGGCGGAGAGCTTCGCCCAGCAGGAAGGCTGGGTGGTCGGTGATGAGCGGATTCGCTGGAAGGACTGGCTCAGGCAGCGCGGCCTGAGCGAAGCGGAAAAGGACACCCAGCTGGCACGCCTGACCGGCAAGGCACGGCAGATCCTGCGCAAGATGGTGCCCGCCAAGAACCGGCGCCAGGGCTAAAAAAAACGGCGCCCCAAGGGGCGCCGTGATTCAGCCCAGGAGCCTCACTGGGCCTGGTCGGTCTTGCGGATCTTTTCGACGATGGCGGTGGTCGAGCTGTTCTCCACCAGCCCCAGCACCTTCACCGTACCGCCATAGGCCTTGACGATATCGGCCCCGACCACCTGGTCGATGCCGTAGTCGCCGCCCTTGACCAGGACGTCCGGACGCACCTGGGCCAGCAGGTTTTCCGGGGTGCCCTCGGGGAAGCTGATCACCCAGTCCACCGCACCCAGCCCAGCCAGGACCGCCATGCGCCGGTCGACGCTGTTGATCGGCCGGCCCGGGCCCTTGAGCCGGCTGACCGAGGCGTCGTCGTTGATCGCCACGATCAGGCGATCGCCCTGGGCCCGGGCCTGCTCGAGGTAGGTCACGTGTCCGGCATGGAGAATGTCGAAGCAGCCATTGGTGAACACGATCTTCTCGTTGTGCGCCCGCGCATCGTCGATGGCCAGCAGCAACTGGTCGAGGCTCAGCACGCCGCGCTCGGAGCCTTCTTCGCGCTGGATCGCCCGACGCAGCTCGGGAGCGCTGATGGCCGCGGTCCCCAGCTTGCCGACCACAATACCCGCCGCCAGGTTGGCCAGGCCCACCGCATGGGGCAATTCCTCGCCAGCAGCGATCGCCGCCGCCAGGGTGGAAATCACGGTATCCCCGGCACCGGTGACATCGAACACTTCGCGGGCTCGGGCCGGCAGGTGCAGGGGCGGATGATCCGGGCGCAGCAGGGTCATGCCGTGCTCGCCACGGGTCACCAGCAGCGCACCCAGCTCCAGGTCGTGCATGAGCTTGGCACCCTTGCTGACCAGCTCATGCTCGTCGGCGCAGCCGCCAACGATGGTTTCGAACTCACTGAGGTTCGGCGTGATCAGGCTGGCGCCACGGTAGATGGAGAAATCCTTGCCCTTGGGGTCGGCCAGCACCGGGATGCCGCGGGCCCGGGCGGCGGCGATCAGCACCTGGTGATTACGCAGCGCACCTTTGCCATAGTCGGACAGCACCAGCACCTTGATGCCGTCCAGCAAAGTGTCGACCTCGGCTGCCAGGGCCAGGGCGTCGGTGGCGAAGGGTTCTTCGAAATCGATACGCAGCAACTGCTGGTGGCGGCTCATGACCCGCAGCTTGACGATGGTCGGCTGGTGCTTGATGCGCTGGAACAAGGCCCGCACGCCAGCACCCTGCAGGCTGTTGGCCAGGCTGTCGGCAGCCTCGTCGTCGCCGGTCACCCCGACCAGCGAGGCCGGCGCGCCAAGGGCGGCGATGTTCAAGGCAACGTTGGCGGCACCGCCCGGGCGGTCCTCGATCTGCTCGACCTTGACTACCGGCACCGGCGCCTCAGGGGAAATCCGTGAGGTACCACCATGCCAGTAACGGTCGAGCATGACATCGCCGACCACCAAGACGGGGGCTTGATCGAATCGCGGCATGGACAACTTCATGGAGCATCCCACATACAAAATGAACAGGGGCGCGATATTAGCACAGGGTTGGCGCCGCCTAGTTCTATGGCTTGCGTGGCTCCGACGAAGAATTGACCTTGCTCATTTGCGCTGCAAAAGCTGCAGCAGGCAACGGATCGCCTCGGGTAACGCCATGCTTGCGGTATCGATCCGGCAATCGGCCTCGAGCGGCTCCTCATAGGGACTGTCGAGCCCGGTGAAGTCCTTGATCCGTCCTTCACGCGCGGCCCGGTAGAGGCCCTTGGGATCACGCAGGGCACAGGCATCCAATGGCGTGCTCACATGAACTTCCAGGAACTGCCCGGGAGCGAACAGCGCCCGAGCGGCATCGCGCTCGGCGCGAAACGGCGAGATCGCCGCGACGATCACCACCAGCCCGGCCTCCACCATCAACCGCGCCACCTCGGCCATGCGCCGGATATTTTCCTTGCGCGCCTCGACACCCATTCCCAGGTCCCGGCACAGGCCACTGCGTACATTGTCGCCATCAAGGACGAAGGTATGCATGCCCAATTCGTTGAGCCGCAACTCCAGCAGGTTGGCCAGGGTCGACTTGCCGGCTCCGGACAGGCCGGTCAGCCACAGGCAGCGGGGCTGCTGGTGCTTGAGTGCGGCCCGGGCAGCGGCCGACAGTGCCAGGTTGTAGGGACGGATCTGCGGTTGCTGCAAAGGCATGCTGGCAGGTTCATTCATAACCGAGCATCTCGTAGTCACGTTGATAGACCCGACGTACCAGGCGCCGGGTACGGACCGAACACAACTCCCGGACGGGAGCGTGCTCGCGTTGCTGGGTACTGTTCAGATGAGGAAGCTGCGCCTTGATGCCCAGGCGCTCGCAAAGCAATTGAAAATCGCGTTGCAAGTGTTCCTGGTAGCCGACGAAATCCAGGGACAAATGCCCTAGGGAATCGGTGAGGAAGTCAGCCTGGGGCACGAAGTGTATTTGTCGGTTGATGTTCTCCGGATGTAGCCAGCGACTGACGAAATCATCGAAATCCCGATAATGCACGGCCAGGGCCTGGGCAGCCTGATCTCGGCGCGATAGTTGATTGCCCCGCAAGAAGGTATAGGCCGAATAGGCCCGCTCCAACGGATCACGGACGAAGGCAAACTTGAAACTGCTGGAGAACGTCCTGGGAAACTGCTGTTCATACCAGTACAGCGGCAAGTGCCCAGGTGTCCATCCATCGAACAGCGCGGAGCAGACACTGCTGCCAGCACATTTGGGGACATGGATGAACAAGCAGGAGTGATGGGCAAAAGCAGGAGGGAAGCGCACGTTGGCGGACATGGATTTGTTCACAGCCTGGCGATCCACCACTGACAGGCGCCCCAGCAGGAAATTGCGTTGGGTCTTGGGTAAGAGCTTCCAGACAAAGCGTTGCAGCATTCCGACACCTGCGCGAAAGGGATGGCCCTCTCGATCCAATCGACGATTCAGGCGCGAAACATAACAAGCGCGTAGCGTGGAATTATTTAGCCTTGGTCAAGACTGTAAGCAAGGCGATACATATGCCCCAAGGCCGTTGCAACCTTGGGGCATGGGAGCGGGAGCGAGCCGCTCCCGGAAGGGATCAGGCGATCCCGTTTTGCACTGGTTCTTCCAGCCCCATGGCATGCAGCCGCGAGTAGTAGCCGTTCTGCGCCAGCAACTCGGCATGGGTGCCCCGCTCGACGATACGCCCCTGGTCCATGACCAGGATCAGGTCGGCCTTCTCGATGGTTGACAGGCGGTGGGCGATCACCAGGGTCGTGCGCCCTTTCATGACCTTGTCCAGGGCTGCCTGGATATGCCGCTCCGACTCTGTGTCCAGGGCCGAGGTGGCTTCGTCGAGGATCAGCAGCGGGGCGTTCTTGAGCAATGCCCGGGCAATCGCCAGGCGCTGGCGCTGGCCACCGGAAAGCAGCACGCCGTTCTCGCCAACCTGGGTGTCCAGGCCATCGGGCAGTTGCGCAATGAAATCCATGGCATAGGCGTCGGCGGCGGCCTTTTCGATGTCCGCCCGCGGGGCCCCGGCCAAGTCGCCGTAGGCGATGTTGTTGGCCACAGTGTCGTTGAACAAGGTCACGTGCTGGGTTACCTGGGCGACATGACGGCGCAGGTTGCGCAAGCGATAGTCTTCGATCTCGATGCCGTCTAGCAGGATCTGCCCGGATTCGTGATGGTAGAAACGCGGAATCAGCCCGGCCAGTGTCGACTTGCCGCTACCGGAACGGCCAACCAGGGCAATCATTTGTCCTGGATCGGCACTGAAATTGATGTCCTTCAGTACTTCGCGATCGGTCTCAGGATAGGTGAAGCTCAGGTTTCGTACTTCCAGGCGCCCGTCGATACGTTCACGCTCGACGGTTCCGGTATCGACCTCAGGCTGGACATCCAGCTGCTCGAAGATGCTCTCGGCGCCGGCCACGCCTTTCTGGATAGTCGAGCTGACTTCGGACAGTTGGCGGATCGGCTTGGGCAACAAGCCCGCAGCCGTGATATAGGCCACCAGATCACCGGCTGTAGCATCGCCACGCAAGAACAGCACGAGGAACATCAGCGCGGCCATGGCGGAATAGATCACCAGCTGCAGCATGGGGGTATAGACCGCGCCGGTCTTGGTCATGCGCAACTGCTTGTCGGTATTGCCCTGGCTGGCCTGGGCGAAACGCTGCTGCTCGTACTCCTCGCCACCGAAGCTGCGAACCACGCGATAGCCCTGGATGGTTTCCGAAGCGACATGGGTCACGTCCCCCATCGCCACCTGGATCTTTTTGCTCTGCTTGCGGAATTTCTTGCTGGTATTGCTCACCATCACCGCGATCAACGGCAGGATCGCCACCATCACCAGGGTCAGCTTCCAGTTCATCCAGATCAGGTAGCCGAACAGGAAGATAACGGTCAGGCCTTCGCGGATCACCACCTTGATGGCATCGGTGGCCGCCCCGGTGACCATCGTCACGTTAAAGGTGATACGCGAGATCAGGTGCCCGGAGTTGTGGGTGTCGAAATAACGATTGGGCAGGACCAGCAACTTGTTGAACAACTCGACTCGCAGATCATGCACCAGGCCCAGGGAGACCTTGGCCAGGTAATAGTTGCCAAGGAACGAACCCAGTCCCTGCCAGGCCGCGATCAGGATGATCAGCAGCGGCACCGCCATCAGCAACTGCAAGTCCTGCAAATAAGGAACATCGGGGAACAGCACCGCGTTGGGATTACTGAGCCCATCAACGAAGTACTTCAGGATTCCCGCCAGCATCGGCTGGGTGGAAGCGAAAATCACGAAACCCAGGATACTCAGTGCGAACATTCCCCAGTAGGGACGCACATAAGACAGCAAGCGCAGGTATATCTTCAGACTCGACGCCGCGGCAGGAGTAGGGATAGTCATGAGAACTCGTGGGATGAGAAATAAGCCGCGCACTATAACACAGGCCATTTTCACGCCTGAGCTGAGGTAGTATACCGGCCCCTATCCATGCCCGCCGGCGTTGACCCTGGAGTATTGATGCAAGCCCTCGACCCTGCCCGCTACCTCACCCTGCGCGAGGGCGCCGAAGTCCTCGAGGCCGATGGCCATGGCGACAAGGTATTGCGTCTGACAGACGGCTCGATCTTCAAGCTCTTTCGGCGCAAGCGCCTGCTGACCTCCGCAGCCTGGTATCCCTACGCCCGACGCTTCGCCGACAACTGCAAGGCCCTGGACGAACGGCACATCCCTTGCCCCAAGGTGCGCCAGGTCTACCGCATTGCCAGCATCGAGCGCGACGCGGTGCACTACAGCCCCTTGCCGGGGCAGACCCTACGTCAGTTGCTGGAGGATGAAGAGCAGGGCGAAACACTGCGAGCCCAGTTGGGCGCCTTCATGGCTAGGCTGCACGAAAGCGGCATCTACTTCCGCTCGGCTCACCTGGGCAACATCGTCCTGACACCGGAAAAACAGTTGGGTCTGATCGACATTGCCGACCTGCAAGTGCGTCGCCGGCCGTTACGCAAGAACCTGCGGCTGCGCAACTTCAAACACATGCTGCGCTACGCAGAAGATCGCCAGTGGTTGCTGAAGAACCAGGGCGCGACCTTTCTCGAACGCTACAGCGCCGCGCAGAACACCTGCTCGAGACAAGACCTGATCACGGTCTTGCAGCAGGCGTAGTGCGCGGCGCTTGGGGGAACAGCCTTACAGGCCCTGGGCTTGCCGGGCCTGCAACACCCGGCCAAGGATCATGGCTGCTGGCAGCAGTACCAGTGGCCACAGCTCATCCGGATTGCCGATCAACAGACTGCCATCGAAGTTGAGCATCACCAGCGCACAGGCCAGGTACATGCCCCAGGCATCACGCAGGCGCCAGGCATAGACAAGCGAAGCCACCATCAGGGCAATGAAGATCAGCAGCGCCGGCGCACCGGTGTACAGCCCCAGAGCGACAAAGATGTTGTGTGGATGCTGGATCGGCATCCAGCCAGCGAGCAACTGGCTAGAGTGGAAACCCACACCGCAACCCAGCGTCCAGCCGCAGTTCTGCCACTCACCGACCATCACATGGAACAACTCGCTCCGGTAGGAATCACCGCGCGTCCACAAGGACTGGAACCACGCCTCGTCGTGGATGCCCCAAATGACCGCGGCAAGAACCGCCGATCCGAGGACAACCGCAGCTCCCATGGCCTTGGGCTTGTGGTAAAGCCCATACAGAACCCACAGGCCGAAGAGGAATGCCGCACCAACCAACGCCGTACGGGTCTGCAGGACAAAGGTCACGGCCACCACCGACAACAGGATCGCCGCCCCCGCCTCAACCCAGCGCTTAGACCGCACCCACCAAGGCAAGGCCAGCGCCAGCGCACAGAACAGCCAGATGCTGGCGTAGATCACATTCTGCAGGCGGGCCGGCAACAGACCGACCCGGCTACCAAAAGCGAATTCTCCCGTACTCCAGCTATAAACCGCACTGGCATAGATATACAGGCAGAGGATCCAGAACTGGGCGCGAATGAACTGCGGACTGCGGAAGAATGTCGGCGCAGTCAGGGCTGCGACCGCAAACATGAACAACAGGGTGTAGACGATGTGCTTATAGAACTGAGCCTTTCCGGCGATGATTCCCGGCACGAAGAACCACAGGATGAAGACCAGCCACCCCCAGGCCAAAGGCTCCCTGAGCAACTTACGACCATCACCCTTGAGCAGGAACACCAATCCCGGCAAGGCAATGAAGGCGTAGAAGATATTGTTGGTCCACTTTGAAGAACCACCCACTATGTAGCTCAACAAGAACACGCATAACAGCGTGCTGAAGTAGAGCGCTGTTTTCCCCAGTTTCATACGATCAAATTCCATGTATCAACCAACCCAATGCGAGACCAAGAATAAAAACCGCCGCCAACTTGATTCGGTCACGACGCTTGCGGCGCTGCTTGTCCACCCGCTCCTTGGGAAGTTCAACGTGCTCGCCAAACCCTGTGTGCAGCACTGCGTCATTTTCCAGAATCAAGCCATGACGATTGTCACGGGCGTAGATTCGCGACAGATCCTTCTCTCCCGAAAACGCCGAGTAAGGTGCGTGCAGCAGGTAATCTGCCTTGCGTCGCAGGCCCGGATTCAGTGAAAAACCCTGCCAGTCGGCCTTGTGCGAACCCAGCAAATAGAAAGGAATTCCATCGACGACCTTGCGCTCGTTGAGGAAAATGTAGGGACTGTGTACAGCCAGGTCATGATGAAAGCTGCGCAGCCAGACTTGTAGCGCCTGGGGATCGTTTTCCAGCAGGACCTGGGACTCTTCGATAAAACCTTCACGATAGAAGTCCCAGTCATCCTCGCAGTGGAAGATCCAGGAAGTCTGCACGTGCTCATACGCCAGGTCGATGGAGCGCAACTGGCCCAAACGCGGAACATTGACAAAAAACTGGGTGTGCGCCCGCCAATGCTCCGGAATGCAGTTCTCTACCTCTTTATCACCAGAGTCTTCAGTGATAAACACCCGGCGGATCGGCGCGGTGTTGAAACGATCGAATGATTCCAAAGTTCGCTTCAACAGGTCGAAGCGACCACAACTGGTCACCACCACCGATATATCGCTAGTTTCGCTAAACAGCATTTAATAGCACCAAGTCATTAGCGGGAAGTTGTCACAAGGCTCTTAGAAGCCCAATGCCACACGCAATCTTTCTGTCCAGCTCAGCGGCGCACGCTCACGAAGCGGCGCACGCATGCATTCGACCACTGCATGGCCGACCGAACGGAAGCTGTAACGCTGCTCCACCAGGGCTTGTCCCGCCTGAGCGATAGACTGGCTGAGCTCCGGCGAAGCGCGCAATTGCTGGAGTTTCAGCCTCAGTTCCTCGCGATCGCGATACAGTACAATGTTCTGCATATCGATAAAACCCAAGGCCTGGTTCTCTTCGTTCCCCTGGTCAAAGGCGAACAGTACGCAGCCACAAGCCATGGCCTCGAAGTTCTTGATCATGTATTCGCCCATGCCGACATCGGCACTGACGAAGTAGCGAATTCGATTCAAGGTTTCGCAATACTCCTCACCCGACTTGGTCCGGGTGACAAGCAGATTCTCGACTTCAGCGATCGACTCAAGCATTTCTTTGCGACCGGAATACGCCACGCTGTTCAAACTGCCGACAAAACCTAGTTCGATATCCCGCTCACGGGCTCGGTCCTGCAGCAACGCCTGGTCGTAGCCCTTGGGCACGAAATGCGCATCGAAACCTTCTTCACACAGACGCTGACTGACCATGTATCCCGAGCTGATGACCCGCGCCCAAGGCAACTTGCGGTAGTGCGCACTAAACTTGCCGGTGTACTTGCAAGGGATGTAGTTCTGGTACGCGTCGTGCTCGAGGATAACCAGGTTAGGCAGGGTCTGTATGAACCTAACCTGTCTGATTTCCTTCTTGAAGCGCAGGAAGAAGACGATCCGGTCGTAACGCTCAACGTCCACGTGCTTGCGGAAGTACTTACGCAGATTGTCCTGCTCGGCACTGCTCAGCATGCGCATATCGCATTCGCATCGCTCAGCGATGCCATCGTAGAGTCGATCAAGAATCGCCCGCTGTTCTTTCTGAACCAGAAACAGAACTCTCACACTTCCTCTCTTTTGCTTGGATTCTCGTCGACCCAGAACAGCTCGTGCTGACGCACTGCCTTGCGGAAAAACTCGTTTTCACCAAAGGCGGGCCAATGCCGGCCAGCCAGACAACGCTGAATGAGGCGTCGGATCTTGCGCTTGAAGGGAGGCGGCGGCTGCAGGTCGTGCATCATGCCCAAAGACATGGCCTTGTGCCACTGCCTTTGCGGGAGAACGGTCAACGCCCATGGTCGCAACGGTGACTGTGCCGCCAGCTGTGGTGGCAAGGCCACGCCACTACCGGCCTGCCCCATGGGCCAGCGATCGTTGTCATGCAGGTGATTGGCATAATAAAGCAGGGACTCGGGCTGGCTGCCGGTCTTGCCCAGGGCCTCCAGCACCGCCTGTTGCGCACAGACATGATCCGGATGCGGGTCGAAATGGGGATGGGGCACAACGATGACCTGGGGCTGGATATGCTCGATCAGTTCCACCAAGTCCTGCACTAGGTTCTGCCAGGAGGGAATCCCATTGGCATCACTGGCCAGGCCCAATTGATTGAAGCGCCGGAAAGGACGGGTATCGAGCATATCGGCCTCTCGCGAACCGACCGGCTGCTCGGGCGCAGCTTGCATCGCCGCCAACTGCAGGCAGAAATACCCCAACTGCACGCAGCGTTCCTGCGGGACACCCGCCCATAAAGGCACGCTGATGCTGTCCCAGGCCCGCAGCGAGCCCTTCAAGCGCGCCGCTTCGACACCATCGAGCCCCATCTGCCGGTAATGTTCAGCTTCTATCTCGCCGGCGGTCAGGGTCACGATCCAACTCTGCGCCGCCTGGCTGTACAGGCCGAACGCCGCCAACTCGGCATCATCGGCATGGGGAGCGACCACCAATACTCGCTTGGCCAGATAGTCGGGGTGACGCAGGATGAACAACTCGACCCCGGGATCCAATCGACAGAAACGCCCCTCGAGCGCCAACCTTGATTCGTTCAGGGCAACTTGCTGGCCAGTCAGGTTCAGGTAGCGAACTCCCTGCACACCGCGCTCGAAGTCCTGGCAGTCCGCCATCCCGCCAAGTATCCGCACTCCAGGATCGAACAATCTCCCCAACCAGGAGGACTTGATGCGCACCTTGAGGATCAAGGTGTCGTTGTCACCCAGCGCCAAGGGGCCAGGCAGGCTCAAATTACCCTCGACAAGCTGCAGTGAAAGCTGCTCATCGGCGTTCAGTTGGTAGTCGTAGTCATCCTTGGGTGAATAGAACAGGTGGTCGGCGAACCAGGCCTCGTGGGCCAGCCAGGCAGCCACCGCCAGCAACAACGGCAACCACCAGGCCACCAGGACGCCAGCCAGCAGCAACAGCACCAGGCCGAGCAGCAAGGCGATTCGTTTATTGCGCCGGTGGCGCTTGAGCAGTTGCTGCTTGCGGCTCATGGGCTGACTCACACCTGGAAAACCGGCACAGGATTGCACCAACGATCCTTGTATTCACGGTCGGCACGACCGAAGGAAAACCGTAGCGGCTTGTCCAGCGCCCGAGCCTGTTCCCAGGCGCCCTGGGTATTGAGGAAACTCAACACGCTGCCTGGACTGAACTCCCGGGTTTCGGGGTCGACGCCACCGTTCACATACTCGACGCTGATCCACTCCGGCGCCTCGACCCGGTAGATCAGCTGCACGGCAATCGGGGCATCGTTGAGGAAGATCACCGAGCCAATCAGCAGCTCGCGCAGACGCTCCAGCACCTCGGCCATGCGTTCGGCACCGGTGGCGGCGAATCCCCAGCGCCGCTGGAACAGATCGCAGTAGATAGCCGCCAGTTCAGGGCTGCTGAACTCGCTCACCGGACGCACCACGCCGCCCGCCTCCTCCAGCAGGCGCAGTTCACGGCGCTGGTTGTAGCGGAACTTCTTCGACAGTTCTTCCGGGGTGCGAGCCATGGCCAACTGCTCGGCCTGGGGCCGCTGGCCGGCGAAACGCCCCTCGTTGAGGGCCGAAAGGTAGCGGCCACGATGACGCAACGGAGCCTGGGCGTGCGCCGCTGCCGGCAAGATCAGCTCGGCATTGCCGATATCGAACAGTCCTTTCTTGCCCGCGCGCTTGAGCACATCCTTGGACAGTGCCAGGTCCCGGCCCCAGGTAGCGATGGCCGCCTGTAGCTGGCCGTTGCGCTCCCAGGCCAGGTAACGCACGGGAATCTGCGCCAGGTCCGCCAGTTGCTCGACCACCAGTGGATGGGTTGCCACGCTGCCACCAAAACGATGCCAGGCCTGGGCATAGGTCGATGCGTCAATGACTGACCAGCCGCGTTCGCGCCAGCCTTGGAATCGATTGAGCATCAGCCCCTCGCGGTCAGTTCGGTGACTTGTGGCAAGCGCCAGAATACGTCGCGTACGGCCCGATCGGAGAAACGCTCGCGCAAGCGATCGAGCATCAACTCGGCGCAGACCCGGCGCTGGTGTTCGTCCATCGCCGCCAGGTGCTGCAGGCCCTGGGCCAGATGTTCGACATCCCCCAGGGGAAACAGGATGCCCACACCCTCGACCACTTCCTTGGCCCCGCCGCACGCGGTGGCCAGCAAGGGTACGCCGGCGGCCATGGCCTCCAGCAGGACCATGCCGAAAGGCTCGTGGTCGGAGCTCAGGGCGAATACATCGAACGCCCGGAAATAGCGCCGGGCCTCTGGAACCTGGCCGAGGAACAGCACGCGATCGGCGATCCCCAGCTCGCGAGCCAGGGACTTGAGGTCCTTGTCCAGGCGGCCGGTACCCAGGATCGCCAACTGGCTGCCCTGGGGTAGCTGCGCCGCTGCCGCGGCGAAACCACGCAACAGGGTGGCCTGGTCCTTGTCCGGATGCAGGCGCCCGACGTTGCCGACGATCCACGCATCGGCGGGCAGGCCCAGCTCGGCACGGGCTGCGGCCCGGTTCAGCTGGCTGGCCTGCAAGGCCTCCAGGTCGATCCGGTTGTACAGGGTCTGGATCCGCTGCGCCGGCCACTTGGGCAGGCAGGCACGCATATCGTCGCGCACCGCGTCGGAGACCCCGAGCAGGCTCAGGCGCTTGCCGAACAGCCCGGCGAACAGCTTGCGGCTGCCGCGCTTGTAGTCGCTGAACGCATGGTGGACACCGATCACCGGCAGGCGTGTGCCCAGCAGGGCGATGTAGATCGGCTTGAAGCGATGGGCGATGCAGAAGCTGAAGTTGCGCGATGCGGCGATCTTGCGCAGGTCACGGATGGCACCCAGCTTCAGGCCACGAATGGCCTTGGAGCTGTACTCCATGAACAGCACTTCGTCGGACGCGCAACCCGCGGCGACTTCGACATCGGCGACCCCGGTCAGAAAGACCGTGGTCACCCGATAGCCGCTGCCCGCGAACAGGTTGGCATATTGCCGCGCGCAGTCCAGGAACGGCCCGTCATAGCCGTGGCAGAACTGCAGCACATGGCGTTCAGCCGACCGTGTCATAAGGATCCACGCCGTCTTTGACCACCAGGATGTCTTCCATGATCAGGTACTGCAGGTCGGACCCGTAGAACATGTTCAAGGCATCGGTCGGCGAGCAGATCATCGGTTCGCCACGGCGGTTCAGCGAAGTGTTCAGCGACACACCGTTGCCAGTCAGGACTTCCAGGGCCTTCATCATGTCGTAGTAGCGCGGGTTGTATTCGCGCTTGAGCACCTGGGCCCGGGATGTGCCGTCCTCGTGGACTACTTCCGGTACCCGGGTCTTCCACTCCTGCGCCACTTCGAAGGTGAAGGTCATGAACGGTGCCGGATGGTCGACCTTGATCATTTGCGGAGCGACAGTGTCGAGCATCGACGGGCAGAAAGGCCTCCAGCGCTCGCGGAACTTGATCTGCTCGTTGATCCGGTCGGCCACGCCCGAGGCGCTTGGGCAACCGATGATCGAACGGCCGCCCAGGGCGCGCGGGCCGAACTCCATGCGGCCCTGGAACCAGGCCACCGGGTTGCCATCGACCATGATCTTGGCGATGCGCTCGGGGGTGTTGTCGATCTGGCGCCAGGCCGGCTGGTTCGGGTGCCGGGCACAGGCGGCGATCACGTCTTCGTTGGAGTACGCCGGGCCGAGGTAGACGTGCTCCATCTTCTCCACCGGTACGCCACGGGCGTGGGACACATAGGCCGCGGCACCCACTGCGGTACCGGCGTCGCCGGAGGCCGGCTGGACGAACAGTTCCTTCACGTCCGCACGGGCGATGATCTTCTGGTTCAGCTTGACGTTCAGCGCACAGCCGCCGGCGAAGGCCAGCTTGCCGGTTTCCTTCAGGGTGTCGCCCAGGTAATGGTCGATCATCTGCAGGGCCAGCTTCTCGAACAGTGCCTGCATGCTGGCGGCGTAGTGGATGTATGGCTCGTCGGCGATATCGCCTTCGCGCTTGGGACCCAGCCACTCGATCAGCTTCGGCGAGAAGTAGAAACCCTTGCCCTTCTCTTTATAGCGACGCAGGCCGATGACGTTGGCGTAGTCGGTGTTGATCACCAGCTCGCCGTTTTCAAAGCTGGCCAGGCGCGAGAAGTCGTATTTGCTGGCATCGCCGTAAGGCGCCATGCCCATGACCTTGAACTCGCCGTCGAGCATCTCGAAGCCGAGGAACTCGGTGATCGCGCCGTACAGGCCGCCCAGGGAATCCGGATCGTAGAATTCCTTGATCTTGTGGATCTTGCCGTTCTCGCCATAACCGAAGAAGGTGGTGGCGTACTCGCCCTTGCCGTCGATCCCGAGGATCGCGGTCTTCTCCTTGAAGCCGGAACAGTGGTAGGCGCTGGAAGCGTGGGCCAGGTGGTGCTCGACCGGCTCGATCTTGATCTTCTTCGGATCGAAGCCCAGTTGCTCCAGGCACCAGACGATCTTCTTGCGATAGCGCTTGTAGCGACGGTTGCCCATCAGGATCGCGTCCAGGGCACGGTCCGGGGCATACCAGTAGCGCTTGGCGTAGTGCCAGCGCGCCTTGCCGAACAGGCTGATCGGGGCGAATGGAATCGCTACCACATCGACGTCGGAAGGCTTGATCCCGGCCTGCTCCAGGCAGAACTTCGCCGACTCGTAGGGCATGCGGTTCTTTGCATGCTTGTCGCGCACGAAACGCTCTTCTTCAGCAGCGGCAATCAGCTTGCCGTCGATGTACAGGGCCGCCGAAGGATCATGGCTAAGGGCGCCGGACAGGCCAAGAATCGTCAATGCCACAGGGGTCTAGCCTCGTTTAGTCTGCATGCGGGCGCAAAGCGCCTTGAAAAGAAAGTGTGCTCGCAAGAGGGCGAGAAACAACGAAAGGGCGGGATTATAGCGTAAAAGCAGGGGCAAGCCTCTAGAGGCAAGCCACAAGCCAGGCTACATCGCGGCGCGCCCGCCCCATCGCCGCCACGACCCAGGAAGATCCTCCAGGGCTCATGGCGGCGATGGCAGCGACCACGGGTCGCAGGTCAGGCCGCAGATGCGTCGGGAGCCTTGGGCAAGCGCTGATCAATCATTTGATACAACTTGCTGCTTTCAGGCCAGTTGCGCATGAAACGTGCGCGATCACGGGCATAAGCCGCAGCGAAACTCCCCACGCTGGAATGCTGGCGCATGGAATCCAGGTCGATCAGGGACCAGCGATCCTCCTGCCAGAACAGGTTATGGCCCTTCAGATCGCCATGGCTGATGCGCTCCCTGAGCAAACTGGCGAAGAGCAGGTCCAGGGCCCGCAGCTCCGGCTCAGGTGCCTCGCCACTGTCGACGAACGGCGCGAAGCGCTCGATGATGTCCGGCCCCGGCAGGTACTCGGTCACCAGGTAGGCCCGCCGGCGCAGCCAGAGGAAGCGCCGCTCCAGCACGGCCAGGGGCTTGGGCGTGGCGATGCCGAGGAAGGCCAGGCGATTACCTTCGCGCCATGAGTGCCAGGCTCGGCTGGGACGCCAGAAACGCTTGAGCCAGTGGGCGAAACCCTTGATGTTGTAGCGCTTGAGCACCAGGGTGCGCCCCGCGGACTCGATCCGCCCGACACTGGCCGCGCCACCGGTCTTGTACAGATGCCCCTGGTCCAGCAGGGCGTCGGCCTGTTCCAGCACCGGCAGCATCGCCGCCTCTTCCTCGCGCCGGATCGCCCTCAGGGCGAAGGGGCCGCGATGTACGCTGAACAGCGTGCACTCGCGGCCGACCTTGCTCAGGAAATCTCGCAGGCGCCAGCCTCGCACCTTGTCCACCTGCTTCTGCAATGCCTCCAGGGGCAGCGCATGCTCGGCATTGGCCAGCAGGTAATGCACCAGCAATTCCTCGGTGAAGGGCTCGAGGTTCTTGGGCAACTGGGCGAAGAACACCCCGAGATTCTCCAGGACTTTCTGCCGCGACAGGGGCTTGCCCGCCTCTTCGACGCAGATGCCCGCACCATCGATCAAGTGCAACTGGCCACCGTGGCGCAACAGGTTGTCCAGGTGCAGGTCTTCCTGCCACAGGCCCTTGGCATGCAACCGGGCAATCGCCCCCAACGCCTCAGCCAGCACCTCGACCTGCTCATCGGCCAGCACTGGCAAGGCCTGCACCTGGCTCCAGGCGTCGCCCAGACTCTGGGCACCCTCCAGGAACTCGAAGAGCAGCCAGCCGCCCTCGCCTTCCTGCAAGCCATCGGCCAGCAGCAATGGCGTGGTCAGCCCCTGCTCCGCCAGCAGGCGCACACCTTGCAGCTCCCGCTGGAAATGCCGTGCCGCCTTGGGACCGACCAGCAACTTGGCCAGCACCATGCGCCCACGCCAGACCCCGGCACCGACATAACGCTGCCCCGGCAGCACGCGCAGCAGGCTCAACAACTGCAACTGCGCCGCACCGGCGGCGTCCGCCAACTCCAGGCTCAGGGGCAGGGCCGGATTGCGCCCTGCGTGCTTCAGCTCGGACAAACGCATCAGCGAGATTCCTTGTGGCTGCTGCGGGCACTGAGCCGGGCGACCCAGGCGTCCAGCAGGGAGCTGTCCAGGGGCTGGTCGAGGTAGGCCGCCAACAGGCAGCGCACATCCTCGACACTCCACACCGAAGCGCGGCGCAACAAGGGCTCGAGGTCCTTGACCCGATCGCGCTGGCCGAACAGCAATGGCCGGGTTTTCTCCAGGTCGATCAGTTGCGCCTGGTAACCCGCGCCTTCCGGGCGCAGGAAAATATGCTTGGGGTAGAAGCAGCCATGTACCTGGCGCAGGCCGTGCAGCTGCCGGGCCAATTGACCACAGGCCTCGAGCACGGCCTGGCGCTGGGACTCGGGCATCTGCGCCCATTGCGCCAGCAGTGCATCCAGGTCGTCCCAACCATCCAGGGCCCGGGTCATGAGGATCGCCCGGGTCTCGCCGGCGACCTTGCGCATGCCGAAGAACACCGCCTGCAAGGCCGGGATACCCAGCTCCTGGTAGCGCCGGATATTGCGAAACTCGCGGGAGAAGCTCGGCTCGCCGAACGGATGGCGCAGGGTCCGGGTCAGGTAGTTGGTTTGCCGCTTGAGGTAGAACCCACGCCCCTCCACGTCCAGGCGATAGACGCTGCTATGGCCGCCACGGCCGGTATTGGGTTCGTCCACCGCATCCAGTTGCCTGGCCCACAGCTGGTCGAAAGTGCCAAGGCCGTTGCGCTCCAGCAGCGCACGCTCCTCGGACGCCAGGAAATCAGTCATTCACGTCCCTCGAAAAATCTCACCACGTGGCGAATGCGCTCCTTGTCGGAGGCACTCAAGCGATCGCGCTGGCGATACTGCAGGTAGAAGCGCAAGCGCTGGGTGGCGGAAAGATGGTACTTGGCCACCTTGTCCAGGCAGGCCAGGTCCTTGGTGATCCGGTACTTGAGCCAGAACCCACGCCAGAAATCGCCGTTCGGACAGTCGATCAGGTACAGGCGGTCCTGGTCATCGACCAGCAGGTTGCGCCATTTCAAATCGTTATGGGTGAAGCGATGGTCATGCATGATCCGGGTATAGGCGGCCAGCTGGCGGCTGATCCCGTCGACCCAGCGCCGGTCCTTGAGCTTGGGATCGTTGCGCTCGGCCAGCACCGACAAGTCTTCGGTGCGCGGCAGCTCGCGGGTGATCATCGCGCCCCTGGAATAGGCCAGGCAGCGTCGCTCCAGGCCCCATGCCACCACTTCGGCAGTGGGAATGCCCCACTTGGCGAAACGCTTGAGGTTCTGCCATTCGAACTTGACCCGGGGCTTGCCCAGGTAGCGCCGCAGGTTCTTGCCGGCACCGGTATAGCGCTTGACGTAATAGTTGACCCCATCACGCTGGACACGCACGACATCGGACAGCGGGTCGCGGGTCAGATGTTCGCCCTCGAGGGTGAACACCGCCTCCAGGCTGCCGAAATCTTGTGCCAATGCCTGGTAGGCAGGGTCCAGGTTCCAGCTAGCCATCAGAGCGCATCTCCGTACCTTTGCTTGCGTGCGTAGAGTTTTTCGGCCTTGCCCTCGAGCCAGGCCAGCAGCGGCGCTTCCTCGGCAAGGATCCGCCGCAGCGGTTGCTGGAAGTAACCCGTGAGGAAGCGCAGCTTGTCGCGGCGCGTCAGGCCGATATCCAGGGCCGAGAAGTACAGGGCCGCCAGGTCCTTGTTACGCCAGCGCTGGGTGATCTTCGCGCGGGTCTGGGCCCGGTGCAGGTCGATCAGCGACAACTTCAATGTCCCCGGAGTGATCGGCCGGTCGGTGTGCAGCAGGAAGTGGCAGATGTAGCAGTCGCGATGGTTGACCCCGGCGCGATGCATGGTACCGGTCATGCGCGCCACCTCGGCGATCAGCGCCCGCTTGAGCGCAGGCGCCGGCGGCTGCTTGACCCAATCGACACTGAAGTCCTCGAGGCTGATGGTCGGCGCCAGCTCCTCGGTGACGATGAACGAATGCTGGTTCGCCGGGTTGGCACCGCGCTCGCCATAGGCCACGGCGGTCATGGTGGGCACGCCGGCCTGGTGCAGGCGTTCCAGGGCCAGCCATTCCTGACCGGCGCCCAGCACCGGCAGCTTGGCGGTCACCAGGTTCTTGGCGATCTCGCCCCAGCCGATCCCCCGGTGGATCTTCACGAAATACCCACGGCCGGCGACTTCCGTACGCAAGGTACGGCGCGCCTCCAGCTCGCGATAGACCTGGCCCTTGAGCTCCTCGACGGCGGTGAACGCATCGCGTCCAGCCCAGAGGCTCTTGAAGGGCTCGGCAAGCATCAACTTCATCGGTCTTGCTCCGCCAGAATCACATCCGCAGCGTGCTGCGGCATGCTGTAGAGGTCGGCCGTCTCGGCGAACGCCAGGCCGTTTCGGCTCCAGGTCGCGCGTGCAGCATCGTCGGTCAACATGGTGGTGAGGTATTGGTTGAGCTGTGCCTGCTCCAGCGGTTCATCCAGCACCAGGCCGCTTTCGGCCTCGGCGATGTAGTGGGCATAACCACAAACCGCGCTGACCAGCACCGGCAGGCCGGCTACCAGGGCCTCCAGCAGCACGGTCCCGGTATTTTCGTTGTAGGCCGGGTGGATCAGCAGGTCGGCGCCCAACAGGAAACGCGGGATATCGCTGCGCCCTTTCATGAACTGCACCTGGTCACTCAACCCCAGGGCGGCGCTCTGCACCTGGAATACCTTGGGGTCGTCCTGGCCGATTACAAATAGCCGTGTGCGTTTCTTCAGCGCCGCAGGCAAGGCCGCCAGGGCCTTGAGGCTGCGATCCACGCCCTTGGTCTTGAACCCGGAACCGATCTGCACCAGCAGCAGGTCGTCGTCCTTGAGGTCGAACTCGCGGCGAAACCCGGCACGGATCTCGGCCGCGTTGGCCGGTGCCCGACGGTCCTGGGCAATCCCGGGTGGCAGCAGGTGGAAACGCGACAGCGGGGTGTCGTAATGCTTGATGAACAGCGGCTGCTGGACTTCGGAGATCATCAGGATCTCGGTCTTGGCATCCTTGGCGAACACCGCCCGCTCATACTCGGCGAAATGCCGGTAGCGACCCCAGCGCCGGTACAGGGAGTGCCGCAGGTTCTGCGCCTTGTCCTCGAAGCAGCCATCGGCCGCGTAGTAGACATCCAGCCCGGGCATCTTGTTGAAGCCCACCAGCCGGTCCACCGGGCGCTTGGCCAGGTCGGCCGCCATCCAGGCACTGAGTTTTTCGTTGCGGTGATGGTTGAACAGCGCCTTGACCGGCGCCACCAGCACTTCGAAGCCAGGGGGTACGTCACCTTCCCAGATCAGGGTGTAGACGCGAATCTGGTGGCCGCGCCGCTGGCACTCCAGGGCAATGCGCATGAAATCGCGCTGCAGGCCGCCAAAGGGAAAATACTTATAAAGGACAAAAGCCAATTGCATCAGCGTGGCTCCTCAGCCAGTAACAAGGCGCTCAGTCGGCTGGCGACACGCTCGGGGTTGAGGCGGGTAAAGCACAGGGGCCACTCGCGCTTGAGATCGAACCGCTGCCGGTCCACGGCAGTCGGCTGGTAGGTGCACTGCTTCTGCAGGCACGGGGCGCAGGGGAAGTTGCTCCCCAGGTGGATCTGCACCCGGCCATAGGCACCGGTCAGCCCCGGATTGGTCGGGCCGAACAGCGAGATGGTGGGTACATCCAGGGCGGCGGCAAGGTGCCCCAGCCCGGTATCCACGGCGACGCAGGCCTGGGCGTCGACCAGCACCCGGGCCACGCCGGCCAGGTTCAGCCTGGGCAGTACCGTGGCGTTCTTCAGGCCGCTGGCGATACGCTCGGCCCGGGCCTTCTCGGCGGCATTGCCCCAGGGCAACTTGACCTCGACCCCGAGCATGCCCATGCGCTCGGCCAGCTCGCGCCAGTAAGCCTCGGGCCAATGCTTGGTGTCCCAGGTGGTGCCATGCAGGAACAGCACGAAAGGATTCTTGCGTGGCAGTTCCACCAGCTTTTCGGCATCCAGGCCGTAGTCGCCCATCCCCTGGGGCAGGTCATAACCCAGGGCCAAGGCGAACAGCTGGCGCACCCGCTCCACGGCATGCTGCCCACGGGCCACCGCCAGGCGCCGGGAATAGAAGCGCGAAGCCAGCGGTTCGCGGGCCGAGTCCTTGTCCAACCCGGCCACCGGCGCACGCACGTAGCGGGTCAGCCAGGCGCTCTTGAGCAGGCCCTGGGCATCGATCACCAGGTCGTACTTGGTCGAGCGCACGCTCTGCTTGAAGCGCCGCCACTCGCCGCTCTTGATGGTCTGCCAGATATTCTTGCGCCAGCGACGGATCGCCACCGGGATCACCTTGCCCACAGCCGGGTGCCAGGTGGGAATTTCGGCGAAACCCTCTTCCACCACCCAGTCGAACTTGATCCCCGGGATCGCCCGCGCGGCATCGGTGACAGCCGGCAAGGCGTGAATCACGTCACCCAGGGAAGAGGTCTTGATCAACAGTACCCGCAACTTATCGAACCTCGACCACAGTGCCCTGCAACCGCTGCAGGGCCTCGTTCACCGACTGCGGCATCAGCTGGCGCAGGCAGTTGTAATGGCCGAAGCGGCAGGTGCGGTCAAAGCACGGACTGCATTCGATACCCAGGCGCACCACTTCGACCTGATCGGCCAACGGCGGGGTGAAACCCGGCGAGGTGGAGCCGTACACCGCCACCAGCGGGCGGTTCAGCGCAGCGGCCACGTGCATCAGCCCGGAGTCGTTGGACACCACGGAATCGGCACAGGACAGCAGGTCGATGGCCTCGGCCAGGGAGGTCCCGCCACTGAGGTTGACCGACTCCTCGCGCAGGCCGGGAATCAGCCGGCTGCGGATTTCCTCGCCCACGGCGTGATCGTTCTTCGAGCCGAACAGCCAGACCTGCCAGCCGTCACGGATCCTGGCCTCAGCCACCTGGGCGTAGTGTTCCGACGGCCAGCGCTTGGCCTCGCCGAACTCAGCTCCCGGACACAGCGCCAGGACCGGACGGTCCAGGGCCAGGCCGAACTTGGCCAGGGCCGCGTCACGGCTCTGCGGATCGATCTGCAGGCTGGGCCGCGGATAGGGCGCAGGCAAGTCGGCGCCAGGCTCGTAGGCCAGGGCCATGAAGCGCTCGATCATCAACGGATAACGCTCTTTATCGAGCTTGCGCACATCGTTGAGCAGGCCGTAGCGGAACTCGCCACGCCAGCCGGTGCGCTTGGGAATGCCGGCGAAGAAGGGCACCAGTGCCGACTTCAGCGAATTGGGCAGCAGGATGGCCTGATCGTACTGGCCGGCCAGGGACTTGCCGATGCCGCGCCGGGTCGCCAGTTCCAGGGCCCCGTGGCCCAGGGGGAAACTCAGGGCCCGGCGCACCTGGGGCATGCGCTCGAGGATCGGCCGGCTCCATTCGGGGGCCAGCACGTCGATCTCGCATTGAGGATGGCGCTGCTTCAGGCACTCGAAGAGTGTCTGCGCCATCACCATGTCACCGACCCAACTGGGCCCAACGATCAGAATATTCATGTGGTTTCCATAAACGAGCCGGGGGGGGCATACGCCTCCCCGCCTCGAGAATCCAGCACCGCGGCCTCAGCCGCCGGTTCAGTTTTGGCGAGCCGCAAGGCCCGCCGAGTACATGACGGCCCCTGTCAGGCCGCCTAGCTTAGCCCCAGCTCGCGCCAAATCCGCAACACTTCCCCCCGCTCGGTCACGAATTGATCACCGGTGATGATCCCGGCCTCATTCTGCAACGCCTGTCGATGAGCGGCGGAACGGTAGGCCTTGTAGACCTCGCGCAGCAGGCTGGCATCGCTCGCCGACATCAGCCCGACTTCTTCCAGGCCTTCCAGGATGCGGATGTTATCGGTATAGCGCAGCAATGACGGGTGCTCTTCGGACCACGCCAGGGCCGCGTATTGCACCATAAATTCGATATCGACGATACCTCCGGCGTCCTGCTTGAGGTCGAAGGGCACCGTGGCTTCGAAGGCATTGGCGGCCGTACCGGCGGCGGTCAGGCGACTACCCAGGTTGTCGCGCATCTTGGCGCGCATTTCGCTGACCTCCTGCCGCAGCTTGGCCAGGTCGCGATGCTTGCCCAACACCGCGGCCCGGACCTTTTCGAAAGCCTGGCCGACATCCTGGCTGCCCACCAGCACCCGGGCCCGCACCAGCGCCTGGTGCTCCCAGGTCCAGGCCTCGTTCTCCTGGTAACGCCCGAAGGCCCCCAGGGAACTGACCAGCAGGCCCGAAGCGCCGGATGGCCGCAGGCGCATGTCCACCTCATAGAGCTGGCCGGAGTTGGTCTGGGTGGTCAGCAGGTGGATGATGCGCTGGCCGAGCCGGGTGAAGAATTGCGCGCCATCGATGGGCTTGGGCCCATCGGTCTCGGCCTGGGGGTCGCCATCATGGATGAACACCAGGTCCAGGTCGGACCCGTGGCCCAGCTCGATACCGCCGACCTTGCCATAGCCGACGATGATGAACCCCGGATCGCACAGGGTGCCGTCGGTGCGCAGCGGTGCACCATGGCGGGCCACGGTCTGGCGCCAGGCCAGGGCCAGCACCTGCTCGAGGATCGCCTCGGCCAACCAGGTCAGGTAGTCGCTGACCTTCATCAAGGGCAGGCTGCCGGCGATCTCCGACGCTGCCACTCGCAGGCGATGGGCCAGCTTGAAATGGCGCAAGGCCTCCATCTGCTGTTCCAGGTCGTCCTCGGGAATCCGCGTCAGGCGCTCACGCAACTCGGCCGCCAGCTCCGGCGCCAGGGGCGGCTTGAACAGTCGACCTTCGTTGAGCAACTCATCCAGCAACAGCGGGAAGCGAGTGATCTGCTCGGCAATCCATGGGCTGGCCGCGCACAAGGTCAGCAGGCGGCGCAACGCTCCGGGGTTCTCGGTGAGCAGTACCAGGTAGGCAGAACGCCGAGCCACCGCTTCCACCAGGGGCAGCACCCGCTCCAGCACCAGGTCCGGGCTGGCATGCTCCACCGCCTGGGCCAGCAGGCGCGGAATGAAGGCATCCAGCCGTTCACGCCCCAGGCGCTGCATGGCCCGCAACTGCGGACTGCTGCGCAGGCTGGCCAGGGCCCGCAAGGCCTTGGGCGCATCGACGAAACCACCTTCCTGCAACTGGCGGCAAGCTGCCTCTTCATCCTGGGCTTCTTCCCACAACGGCAACCACTCGCCACCCACGACGACCTCGCTCTGGGCCCCCTCGTCCTCATCGGGATCGGCGATCACCTGGCGGAAGTGCCATTCCACCCGGGCCCGCCAATGCATCAGCCGTTCATGGAAGGCCTCCCAGTCGGCGAACCCCAGCATGAAGGCGATCCGCGCCTGATCCTGGGGATTGTCCGGCAGCATCTGGGTCTGGCGGTCGGCGATGGCCTGGATCGCATGCTCGGTGTAGCGCAGGAATTCATAACCCTCGCGCAACTCGCTGACCACCGCCGGCGGCAGGTAGCCCTGTCCTTCCAGGGTTCCCAGTACCTTTAATAGAGGACGCTGCTGCAAGCTCAGGTCGCGACCGCCATGGATCAGCTGGAAGGCCTGGGCGATGAACTCCACTTCACGGATACCGCCCGAGCCCAGCTTGATGTTGTCGGCCATGCCCTTGCGCCGCACTTCCTGCTGGATCAGCTGCTTCATGGTGCGCAGCGCCTCGATGGCGGAGAAGTCCAGGTAACGGCGGTAGACGAAGGGCCGCAGCAATTCCAGCAATTGGGCGCCGGATGCCTGGTCGCCGGCCACCACCCGTGCCTTGATCATCGCGTAGCGCTCCCAGTCACGTCCCTGGTCCTGGTAGTACTGCTCCAGGGCATTGAAGCTCAGGACCAGCGCCCCCGAGGAGCCATAGGGACGCAGGCGCATATCGACGCGAAACACGAAGCCGTCGACGGTCATCGGGTCCAGGGCCTTGATCAGGCGCTGCCCCAGGCGGATGAAGAACTCCTGGTTGTCCAACCCCCGCTTGGCCCCGACGGTCTCGCCGCCTTCGGGGTAGGCGAAGATCAGGTCGATGTCCGACGACAGGTTGAGCTCCACGGCTCCCAGCTTGCCCATGCCCAGGATGACCATCTGCTGCGGCTCGCCGCTGCGGTGGCCGGTGGGCACGCCGAACTGTTGGCAATGGCGCAGGTACAACCATTGGTAGGCCTGGTCGATGCAGGCATCGGCCAGGTTGGAAAGATCGCGGCAGGTCTGCACCAGGTCCGCCTGGCGGGTCAGGTCGCGCCAGATGATACGCACCTGCTGCCGGGTGCGCTGGCGACGCAGCACTCGCCCCAGTTGATCTTCGGTCTCGGCCGCCTGCACCGCCGCGGCGATCTGCGCACATAGCTCGCCCGGGGCGAACCCGCGATCCAGCTCGCCGGAACGGACCAGCTCCAGCAGCATCGAAGGATCACGCAGGCTCTGATCGATGACGAAGTCGCTGGCGGCACAAACCCGGGCGAATTCACCCCAGCGCTCGGTGCTCCAGTGCGCCACTGCGGAGTCATTTTCCAGGGCTGCCACCGCATTGCGAAATGATTGCTCCGCACGGCTGACCAGTGGCAGGAGAATCGCGGGGACTTGGGCAAGCGGGGGCAGGCTCATGGGCTATCCTTGATGGGCGTGGAACGTGCAGGCTGAGGGAGAGGTAGAGGACAAGCAGCGACGGAGTGTCGAACAAAAGTTAGAAATAGCTGAAAATAGATTTTTTTTAGCAGCCAGCATCAACCCACCATCTATTCGCGTCATTCATTGACCAAGAGTAACGATTATTCTCACAACACAGCAGGAGGCCACGAGCCATTCTTCTGTAGTTTTACTACTCGTCTATACATTCGAAAGGCTGAAACGGCCGATGATTTGTAGTAAAACTACACATCGCTGGAGCAACCTCCGGCAATCCAAGAATTCATAACGTCTGCCCACAAGGCCAGTCGCAAACTCAGGCAACCGATTCTGGAAGCCTTTCCGCCCTGGAGCAAGCCATGCAAGACCTCGATCCCGTCGAAACCCAGGAATGGCTGGACGCCCTGGAATCGGTTCTCGACAAAGAAGGCGAAGACCGTGCTCACTACCTGATGACCCGCATGGGTGAACTCGCGACCCGCAGCGGCTCGCAACTGCCCTACGCCATCACCACTCCCTATCGCAACACTATCCCCGTCACCCACGAAGCACGCATGCCTGGCGACCTGTTCATGGAACGCCGCATTCGCTCGCTGGTGCGCTGGAACGCGATGGCCATGGTGATGCGCACGAACCTGAGGGATTCCGACCTGGGCGGTCACATCTCCAGCTTCGCCTCCAGCGCCACCCTGTACGACATCGGCTTCAACTACTTCTTCCAGGCCCCGACCGACGAACACGGCGGCGACCTGATCTACTTCCAGGGCCACACCTCCCCTGGCGTCTACGCTCGCGCCTTCATGGAAGGCCGCATCAGCGAAGAACAGATGAACAACTTCCGCCAGGAAGTGGATGGCAAGGGCCTGTCGTCCTATCCACACCCATGGCTGATGCCTGACTTCTGGCAGTTCCCGACCGTTTCCATGGGCCTGGGCCCGATCCAGGCGATCTACCAGGCACGCTTCATGAAGTACCTGGAAGCCCGTGGCTTCATCCCTGCCGGCAAGCAGAAGGTCTGGTGCTTCCTGGGCGACGGCGAGTGCGACGAGCCAGAAGCCCTGGGCGCCATTTCCCTGGCCGGCCGCGAGAAGCTGGACAACCTGATCTTCGTCATCAACTGCAACCTGCAGCGCCTCGACGGCCCGGTTCGCGGCAACGGCAAGATCATCCAGGAACTCGAAGGCGTGTTCCGTGGTGCCCAGTGGAATGTCACCAAGGTCATCTGGGGCCGTTTCTGGGACCCACTGCTGGCCAAGGACGTCGACGGCATCCTGCAACGCCGCATGGACGAAGTCATCGACGGCGAGTACCAGAACTACAAGGCCAAGGACGGCGCGTTCGTCCGTGAGCACTTCTTCAACACCCCTGAACTCAAGGCGATGGTTGCCGATCTGTCCGACGACGAGATCTGGAAACTCAACCGCGGTGGCCACGACCCGTACAAGGTCTATGCGGCCTACCACCAGGCGGTCAACCACAAAGAGCAGCCGACCGTCATCCTGGCCAAGACCATCAAGGGTTATGGCACTGGCGCCGGCGAAGCGAAGAACACCGCGCACAACACCAAGAAGGTCGACGTCGAGAGCCTGAAGCTGTTCCGCGACCGCTTCGACATCCCGGTCAAGGACGAAGACCTGGAACACCTGCCGTTCTTCAAGCCGGAGACCGGCAGCGCCGAAGCCCGCTACCTGAGCGAGCGCCGCACCGCGCTGGGTGGCTTCGTGCCGCAGCGCCGCGCCATGAGCTTCAGCGTGCCGACGCCACCACTGGATACCCTCAAGGCGATCCTCGATGGTTCCGGCGACCGTGAAATCTCCACCACCATGGCCTTCGTGCGCATCCTGGCGCAGCTGGTCAAGGACAAGGAAATCGGCCCGCGCATCGTGCCGATCATCCCGGACGAAGCCCGTACCTTCGGTATGGAAGGCATGTTCCGCCAGTTGGGCATCTACTCCTCGGTCGGCCAGCTCTACGAGCCAGTCGATAAAGACCAGGTGATGTTCTACAAGGAAGACAAGAAGGGCCAGATCCTCGAGGAAGGCATCAACGAAGCGGGCGCCATGAGCTCCTTCATCGCTGCCGGCACTTCGTATTCCAGCCACAACCAGCCGATGCTGCCGTTCTACATCTTCTACTCGATGTTCGGTTTCCAGCGGATCGGCGACCTGGCCTGGGCCGCTGGCGACAGCCGTACCCGTGGGTTCCTGATCGGCGGCACCGCCGGCCGTACCACCCTCAACGGTGAAGGCCTGCAGCACGAAGACGGCCACAGCCACATGCTGGCCGGCACCATCCCGAACTGCCGCACCTACGATCCGACCTACGGCTACGAGCTGGCGGTGATCATCCAGGACGGCATGAAGAAGATGACCGAAGAGCAGCAGGACGTCTTCTACTACATCACCGTGATGAACGAGTCGTACCAGCAGCCAGCCATGCCCGAAGGTGTCGAGGAAGGCATCATCAAGGGCATGTACCTGCTCGAGGAAGACACCCGCGATGCCGCGCACCACGTACAGCTGATGGGCTCCGGCACCATCCTGCGCGAAGTCCGCGAAGCGGCGAAGATCCTGCGTGACGAATTCAACGTCGCCGCCGACGTCTGGAGCGTGACCAGCTTCAACGAACTGCGCCGCAACGGCCTGGCCGTGGAACGCAGCAACCGCCTGCACCCGGGCCAGAAGCCACAGCAGAGCTACGTCGAAGAGTGCCTGAACGGCCGCAAGGGGCCGGTCATCGCCTCCACCGACTACATGAAGCTGTTCGCCGAACAAATCCGCCAGTGGGTCCCATCCAAGGAATTCAAGGTCCTGGGCACCGACGGTTTCGGCCGCAGCGACAGCCGCAAGAAACTGCGTCACTTCTTCGAAGTCGACCGTCACTTCGTGGTGCTGGCAGCCCTGGAAGCCCTGGCTGACCGTGGCGACATCGAACCCAAGGTCGTGGCCGAGGCCATCGCCAAGTTCGGTATCGACCCGGAAAAACGCAACCCACTGGACTGCTGAGGAGACTTTCTGTGAGCGAACTCATTCGCGTACCTGACATCGGCAGCGGTGAAGGTGAAGTAATCGAACTGATGGTGAAAGTCGGCGATCGCATCGAAGCCGACCAGAGCATCCTGACCCTGGAGTCGGACAAGGCGAGCATGGAAATCCCTGCCCCGAGCGCCGGCGTGGTCAAGAGCGTGAAAGTGAAGCTGGGCGACCGCCTGAAAGAAGGCGACGAACTGCTGGAACTGGAAGTCGAGGGCGCCGCCGCTGCGGCCCCTGCGCCTGCCGCCCAAGCGCCGAAAGCCGAGGCCGCGCCGGCCCCGGCAGCGCCTGCCGCTGCGCCGAGCGCCGCCCCTGCCGGTACTTCGGTACAGCAGGTGCACGTGCCGGACATCGGCTCCTCGGGCAAGGCCCAGATCATCGAGCTCCAGGTCAAGGTCGGCGACAGTGTCGAGGCCGACCAGTCGCTGATCACCCTCGAGTCCGACAAGGCCAGCATGGAGATCCCATCGCCAGCCGCCGGCGTGGTCAAGGCCATCAGCGTCAAGCTCAACGATGAAGTCGGTACCGGCGACCTGATCCTGGACCTGGAAGTGGCCGGTGCCGCGGCCCCTGCCGCCGCTCCAGTCCAGGCCCCTGCGGCCGCGCCCGCTGCAGCCCCTGCCCCGGCTGCCGCTCCTGCGCCAGCAGCGGCCGACAGCGTGCAGGATATCCACGTTCCGGACATCGGCTCGGCCGGCAAGGCCAAGATCATCGAAGTCATGGTCAAGGCCGGCGACAGCGTCGAAGCCGACCAGTCGCTGATCACCCTCGAATCCGACAAGGCCAGCATGGAAATCCCATCGCCAACCGCCGGCATCGTGGAAAGCGTATTGATCAAGCTGGACGACGAAGTCGGTACCGGCGACCTGATCCTCAAGCTCAAGGTAAAGGGCGCGGCTCCAGCAGCCGCTCCGGCCCCTGCCGCACCTGCCCCGGCTGCCCCGGCTGCCGCTCCTGCGCCAGCCAAGGCCGAAGCCGCACCAGCCGCTCCAGCACCAGTCGCCGCAGCAGCTGCGCCTGCCAAGCCAGGTGCCAAGGTGCACGCCGGCCCGGCCGTGCGCCAGCTGGCCCGCGAGTTCGGCGTCGAACTGAACGCCGTGAGCGCCAGTGGCCCCCATGGCCGGATCCTCAAGGAAGACGTGCAGGTCTACGTCAAGGCCATGATGCAGAAGGCCAAGGAAGCGCCAGCCGCTGGCGCGACCGGCGGCGCAGGCATCCCGCCGATCCCGGCCGTGGACTTCAGCAAGTTCGGTGAAGTCGAAGAAGTGGCCATGACCCGCCTGATGCAGGTCGGCGCTTCCAACCTGCACCGCAGCTGGCTGAACGTGCCGCACGTGACCCAGTTCGACTCCGCCGACATCACCGAGCTGGAAGCCTTCCGCGTTGCCCAGAAGGCCGTGGCCGAGAAAGCCGGCGTCAAGCTGACCATCCTGCCGCTGCTGCTCAAGTCCTGCGCCCACCTGCTCAAGGAACTGCCGGACTTCAACAGCTCGCTGGCTCCGAGCGGCAAGGCGATCATCCGCAAGAAGTACGTGCACATCGGCTTCGCCGTGGACACCCCGGATGGCCTGCTGGTACCAGTGATCAAGAACGTCGACCAGAAGAGCCTGCTGCAACTGGCGGCCGAAGCCGCTTCCCTGGCGGAAAAGGCCCGGACCAAGAAACTCTCCGCGGACGAGATGCAAGGCGCTTGCTTCACCATCTCCAGCCTCGGCCACATTGGCGGCACCGGCTTCACGCCGATCGTCAACGCGCCAGAAGTGGCGATCCTCGGTGTTTCCAAGGCCACCATCCAGCCGGTCTGGGACGGCAAGGCCTTCCAGCCGAAGCTGATGCTGCCGCTGTCGCTGTCCTACGATCACCGTGTGATCAACGGCGCAGCCGCCGCGCGCTTCACCAAGCGCCTGAGCGACCTGCTGGCGGACATCCGCACCATCCTGCTGTAACTCGCGAGCCAGCCCTCCTGTCATGGGAGGGCTGGCATCGCAGCCTTTTTCGAGCGCCACGCTCGTACCTCAACCCCGTCAATCTGGCGGGGCTTTTTTTTCCGGAAAAACAACCTGGATCCCGCTGTGGAACGAGCCATGCAAGTGGCGCAAAGTAACTTTGCAGAAATCCCCTTACCTGCCGATATAAAGGTTTATAGCACTTGGCCTTCATCTCTCTTGTCAGTCGATGCGCCATGATGCAACCTTGCCGCAGGCAACAGTAAAGAGGGCGTGAGCCCGGCGCGATCAGCAATTTCGAAGCGAGTTTCCCCATGAAAAGCCAACCCGATGCCGCCAGCCGTATGGTGGCCGAGGTAGTGACGCAGTTGCCTGTGCCTTCGCGGCTCGGCATGTTGCGTTTCGAACGGCTGAATGAAGCGAGCTGGGCGCTACTGTTTCTCGATCCCAACTGCGAACGCCAGTTCGGCCTGCCCGCCGTGGAGCTCTGCGCCCTGGTCGGCTCGCCCTACGCCAGCCTGATGGAGCCCGAAGCGCGCTATCAACTGCATGACAATATCCAGCAGCAACTGGCCAGTGCTTCCCATTACCTGATCCGCTATACCCTGCACACCGCCCAAGGCCCCCTGAGCATCCTGGAACTGGGCGAAGCCTACAAACAGCACAACCGACACCTGCTGCGTGGCTACCTGCTGGTGGTCGAAGGCCTGTTCGGCAATAGCCCAACGACACCGACCCTGGACCTTGAAACCCAGAACAGCCGCCTGCAGATCGCCCTGGAACTCAACCAGCGGGCCCAGCAGGAACAGCTGCAACACCTGGAGCGGGTACGGGCCCAGCAGGACCTGATCCTGCTGCTGACCCGCCAGCGCTACAGCAGCGGCAACTCCCTGAAGGAAGCCGCCGAGCTGATCACCCGCAGTGCCTGCGACATCTACCAGATCGACTGCGCCAGCATCTGGGACCTGGAAGGCCAGCGCCTGGAGCCGATCGCGGCCTACCATCGCGCCACCCAGGAGTACCACCTGCCCGACGCCATCGACGCCAGCAGCTTCCCGGACTACATGGAAGCCCTGCACAGCTGCCGCGCCATCGATGCCCAGAACGCCATGCGCGACCCACGTACCCGGGAAATGGCCGAGAGCCTGCGCCCCCGGGACGTGAACGCCATGCTCGATGCCAGCATCCGCATCGACGGCCAGGTGGTCGGGGTGCTGTGCCTGGAACAGACCGGCACCACCCGCGCCTGGCAGTCGGACGAGATCGCCTTCGCCGGCGAGCTGGCCGACCAGTTCGCCCAGGTCATCAACAACCACAATCGCCGGGCCGCCACCAGCGCCCTGCACCTGTTCCAGCGGGCCGTGGAACAAAGCGCCAACGCCTTCCTGCTGGTCAACTGCGACGGCGTGGTGGAATACGTCAACCCCAGCTTCACGGCGATCACCCAATACAGCACCGAGGAAGTCCACGGTCACCGCCTGTCGGAATTACCGGCTCTGGAGAACCTCAGCGAACTGCTGTTCGACGCCCCTTCCAGCCTGGCCAAGAGCAATAGCTGGCAGGGCGAGTTCAAGAGCCGGCGCAAGAACCTCGAGCCCTACTGGGGCCAGCTGTCGATTTCCAAGGTCTATGGCGACAACCGCGAGCTGACCCACTACATCGGCATCTACGAAGACATCACCCAGACCAAGCTGGCCCAGCAGCGCATCGAGCGCCTGGCCTACACCGACAACCTGACCAACCTGGGCAACCGCCCTGCATTCATCCGCAACCTGGACGAACGCTTCGCCCGGGATAGCGATACCCCGATCAGCCTGCTGCTGGTGGACATCGACAACTTCAAGCGGATCAACGACAGCCTCGGCCACCAGACCGGCGACAAGCTGCTGATCAGCCTGGCCCGGCGCCTGCGCAATAGCCTGAGCCCCAGCGGCAGCCTGGCGCGCTTCGCCAGCAACGAGTTCGCCGTGCTGCTGGACAACACCGACCTGGAAGCCGGCCAGCAGATCGCCAGCCAGTTGCTGATGACCCTGGACAAGCCGATGTTCGTCGACAACCAGTTGATCAGCGTCACCGGCTCCGTGGGCCTGGCCAGCGCGCCGCTGCACGGCCGCGACCCACAGACCTTGATGCGCAACGCTGGCCTGGCGCTGCACAAGGCCAAGGCCAACGGCAAGCACCAGGTGCAGGTATTCACTGAGGCCCTGAACGCCGAGGCCAGCTACAAGCTGTTCGTCGAGAACAACCTGCGCCGGGCCCTGACCCAGAACGAACTGGACGTGTTCTACCAGCCCAAGCTGTGCCTGCGCAGCGGCCGGCTGCTGGGCATGGAGGCGCTGCTGCGCTGGAACCACCCGGAGAAGGGCATGATCCGCCCGGATCAGTTCATCAGCGTGGCGGAGGAGACCGGGCTGATCATTCCCATCGGCAAGTGGATCGCCCGCCAGGCCTGCCGCATGAGCAAGCAACTGACCGCCGCCGGCATGGGCAACCTGCACGTGGCCATCAACCTGTCGCCCAAGCAGTTCTCCGACCCGGACCTGGTGGCCTCCATCGCCGGCATCCTCAAGGAAGAGCAACTGCCGCCGTCGCTGCTGGAGCTGGAGCTGACCGAGGGCCTGCTGCTGGAAGCCACCGACGACACCCACCAGCAACTCGAACAGCTGAAAAAGCTCGGCCTGACCCTGGCCATGGACGACTTCGGCACCGGTTATTCGTCCCTGAGCTACCTGAAGAAATTCCCCATCGATATCATCAAGATCGATCGCAGCTTCATCCACGACATCCCGGACAACCAGGACGACATGGAGATCACCTCGGCGGTGATCGCCATGGCCCACAACCTGAAGATCAAGGTGGTCGCCGAAGGTATCGAAACCGCCGAGCAGCTGGCCTTCCTGCGCCGCCATCGCTGCGACGTAGGCCAGGGCTACCTGTTCGACCGGCCGATTCCCGGCACCGAGCTGATCGCCAGGCTCAAGCGCTATCCGCGCGGACCAATCGCCTGACAGCGTCGCGACACTCGGGCAAACTGCAGGTCTGAATAACGACAATCCAACTGACTGGAGGACTGCTACATGGTCTTGCGCTCGGAAATTCTGGTGAACAAAAACGTGCTTCCAACCAAAGAACAAGCTCTGCCTGGCCGTGAAACTCCAATGACCGTCCCGGAGGAGCATTTCGTCAACGGCAATCCGCTGCTGGGCCCGTTCCCGGGCAACGTGGACTTCGCCATTTTCGGCCTGGGTTGCTTCTGGGGCGCGGAACGGCGCTTCTGGCAGCGCGAGGGGGTGTTCAGCACCTGCGTGGGTTATGCCGGCGGCTTTACCCCGAACCCGACCTACGAGGAAGTCTGCTCGGGCCTGACCGGCCATACCGAAGTGGTACTGGTGGTGTACGAGCCGGAGAAGGTCAGCTACCAGCAACTGCTGGCGATGTTCTGGGAACTGCACAACCCGACCCAGGGCATGCGCCAGGGCAACGATATCGGCACCCAGTACCGCTCGGTGATCTACACCACCAACCCGACCCAGCTGCAGCAGGCGCTGCACAGCAAGGAGGTGTTCCAGGCCGAGCTGACCAAGGCAGGCCTGGGCACCATCACCACCGAGATCGAAGAGGCGCCGACCGTCTACTTCGCCGAGGCTTATCACCAGCAGTATCTGGCGAAGAATCCGGAAGGCTACTGCGGCATCGGCGGCACCGGGGTGACCTGCCCGATCTAAAGCAGCTGCAAGCTGCAAGCCTCAAGCTGCAAGTGGTAGCGCTGCAGCTTGCTTGCAGCTTGCAACTTACCGCTGCTCTTCGGCGATCAGCCAGTCCATCTGCCAGCCGCCCTGGGTCTGGCCGAGCTTTTGCGACAGCCAGGGCAGCAGCTCGCGCAATTCCTCCTCCAGGCCCCACGGCGGGTTGGCGATGGCCAGGCCCGAACCGTTGAGGCTGTTGGGCGTATCCAGCGGATGCACCAGCAATTCCACCCGCAGCAGCTTCGGCGCACCAGTGCCGGCCAGGTCCTGGTAGAAACGGCGCAGGGCGCGCTGGTCCTTGACCGGATACCAGATGGCCGCCACGGTCTGGCGCATGCGACCGATGGCCTCCTTCATCGACGCGGCGCAACGCTGCATCTCGTCGAGCTTCTCGAACGGCGGGTCGATCAACATCACCGCCCGCTTCTCCGCCACCGGCAGCAGCGCCCGGGCCACATGCCAACCCTCGCCCAGGTGTACCGCCACCCGCCGATCGCCCTTCATGTTGTCCTTGAGCAGCAGGCCATCCTCGGGATGCTTCTCGTTGAGCAGCGCCCGGTCCTGGTTGCGCATCAGGCGCCGGGCCAGCTCCGGGGAACCGGGGTAGTAGCGCAGCTCGCCATCCGGGTTCAGCCGGCGCAGCACGCGCATGTAGTCGGCGGTCAGCTCTGGCAGGTCGTCCGCGCCCCACAGCCGGGCGATACCTTCCAGGTACTCGCCGGTGCGTGTCGCCTGGTCGCCCTTGAGGTCATACAAGCCGATGCCGGCATGGCTGTCGATATAGGCGAACGGCTGTTCCTTGCGCGACATCAGGGCGATGAGGCGGGTCAGGGTCAGGTGTTTGAAGACGTCGGCGTGATTGCCGGCATGGAAGGCGTGACGATAGTTCATGGTTGCTCCTGCGCAGGAGCGCAAGTTTACCCTGTGCCATGGACCGCGTCAGGACAGGCCATCGCATTTGCCCAGCACGGCGCGCCAGCTTGCCCATCCGCCACGCCTGATGGACACTGACGCGCCTGCCCGTGGCCAAGGGGCAGGTACACCAAGCGGTTGCTGGCGACTCAGACACAAGGGACCACTGACTGCTGTACGGGCACGACCCTGCCTGGCTGTGCTCATTAATGGACTGCTACTGAGTTGAGAATTTATGAAAGACGCAACGATTGCGCTGCACCATGGATTCAAGTCGGACCCCGCCACCAAGGCCGTGGCCGTGCCCATCTACCAGAACGTCGCCTTCGAGTTCGACAACGCCCAGCACGGTGCCGACCTGTTCAATCTCGATGTGCCAGGCAACATCTATACCCGGATCATGAACCCCACCAACGATGTGCTGGAACAGCGCATCGCCGCCCTGGAAGGCGGAGTCGCGGCGCTGGCGGTATCGGCCGGTAGCGCCGCGATCCACTACGCCATCCAGACCCTGACCCAGGCCGGCGACAACATCGTCTCCACCCCGCAGCTGTACGGTGGCACCTACACCCTGTTCGCCCACCTGCTGCCCAGCTTCGGCGTCGAAGTGCGCTTCGCCCGCGACGACTCCCCCGAGGCCATCGCCGAACTGATCGACGACAACACCAAGGCGGTGTACTGCGAGAGCATCGGCAACCCGGCGGGCAACATCGTAGATATCGAAGGCCTGGCCCAGGTCGCCCATGCCCGTGGCGTACCGCTGATGGTGGACAACACCGTGGCCACGCCGATCCTGTGCAAGCCGATCCAGTTCGGTGCCGACATCGTCGTGCATTCGGTGACCAAGTACGTCGGCGGCCATGGCAACGCCCTTGGCGGAGTGATCGTCGACAGCGGCAACTTCCCCTGGACCGAGCACCCGCAGAAGTTCGCCAGCCTCAATACCCCCGAGCCGGCCTACCACGGCGTGGTCTATACCGAGAAGTTCGGCCCCGCCGCCTTCGTCGCTCGCGCCCGCACCGTGCCGCTGCGCAACACCGGCGCGGCCCTGGCGCCCATGAATGCCTTCCTGTTGCTGCAAGGCCTGGAGACCCTGGCCCTGCGCATGGAGCGCCACACCGACAACGCCCTCAAGGTGGCGCAGTTCCTCAAGGCCCACCCGTTGGTGGCCTGGGTCAGCTATGCGGGCCTGGAGGATCATCCGCACCACGAACTGGCGCGCAAGTACATGCAGGGCAAGCCGTCGGCGATCCTCTCCTTCGGCCTCAAGGGCGGCTACGAGGCGGGCGTGCGCTTCTACGATGCGCTGCAGATCTTCAAGCGCCTGGTGAACATCGGCGACGCCAAGTCCCTGGCCTGCCACCCGGCCTCCACCACCCACCGGCAGATGAACGAACAGGAACAGGCCAAGGCCGGGGTCAAGCCGGAAATGATCCGCCTCTCGGTGGGTATCGAAGCCATCGAGGACCTGCTCGAAGACCTGGACCAGGCCCTGCGCCAAGCCTGATCCAAACCGGCCCCGCCCGCACCGGCGGGGCTCCTTGTTCC